>JARFQK010000012.1 GCA_029287815.1 Gammaproteobacteria bacterium | reverse complement strand
AAAGCGCCGTAACCTGACAGGATTTTTCCGATAATCGCAGCGATCAGCAGACCGCCGGCGAGCAGCATGATTTCCGGCTGCAGGAACGTCTCGAGTTTGACCTGGATACCCATCAACACGAAGAAGATCGGCACCATGATGACTTCGAGCGGCATGATCAGGTCTTTGATGCTCATCGGGCATTTGACGCCTTTATTCCAGCGTTCGAAGTAAGCATCTTGCAGGATCAACCCGGCCGTGAAAGCGCCGATGATCGTGGCCAGGCCAGAGAAGTTCGCCATCCAGGCCAATAACATCACGAACAGATAGGAAGCGAACATTTTAGCCTCGATCAGATCCAGACGACGGAAGAGCTTGATTATCCAGCGAATCACGAAAGGTCCGAGCACGATTGCCGCGGCCAAGAATACGGTAGCCAGGACGATGACTTTGCCGATGTTGAAAACATCGATGCTGCCGGTAACCACAATACCGCTGACGATCGCCAACATCAGCAGGCCGAGCACATCATCGAACACCGCAGCGCCGAGAATGATCCGGGCCATGTCGGTCTGTTGCATCTTCAGCTCTTGCAAAACCATTGCCGTGATACCCACACTGGTGGCCGCCAGTGTGGCACCCAGGAACAGACTGGTATGCAGTTCGACATCTTCAATCAGTAAAGTCGATGCCAGTACGCCAAGCAGGAACGGCAGCAGCACGCCAATGACCGCGACCCGGCCAGAGTCCGGACCGACCTTGCGCATCTCGTCGACGCTGGTCTCGAGGCCGACCAGGAACAGCAGGAAAATCACACCATAACGTGAGAACACATCGACCGTATGGGCTACCTGCAGTATTTCATTGCCGTGGGGCCCGCGCAGGATATCCAGGATCGGAATCGCGCACTGATCGCCGACTGCCTTCAAGCAGGATACTTCGAGTGTCTCGCCTTTGAGCAGATTGCCCATCGTGTCGAACATCGCGGTGCCTTCGCGCAGCACCATGATCAGTTCATAATGAAAATAGTAGGCAAGGTTACCGAGCATGATCCCCATGATCAGCTCACCGAGAACGGACGGAAACCCGAGTTTGCGCGCCGAGAAGCGTCCGATCAGCGCGAAGAACAGGATGCCGGTCACACCGAGAATCACTGGTGCAATTGGATCACTGTGGCTGACATGAAATCCGGCACCGTGATCCGACTCGGCGAATGCTAACGCAGGCAAAAACAGCAACAGAAAAACCAGAAAAACACTGTCACGTTTCTGTAGCATCTTCATCATCGAATAATCTCGGTTGCAGTTGCGCTCGGGCATGCTCGGCGAGCGGGAATGCTAGCAGATTCGCGGTAGCGGATCATCTTCGAGTTCTTCGAGGATACGCTCTCCACCGATTTCGGTTTCGAGCAGCACATGGTCGATCGCGCTGTCGATCTGGCCGATGATTCGGGCATCCTTACCTTCGACCGTGGCCTGCCAGTCGACAAGAAGCCGCTCGGCCTCGGCCGCGTCGATCACGGCGACGACCCTTCCCTCGCAGGCCAGGTACAGCGGATCATAGCCGAGCATGTCGCAGACCGATTGCACCGGATCGCGCACCGGCAGAGCCGTCTGCTGCAGCCGCACTCCCATGCCGATACAACGGTGTAATTCAGAGCAGACCGTGGCCAGACCACCGCGGGTCGGATCGCGCATGAAACGCAAGCCTTCGTAGGCGAGCGCGCGGGTCGTCAGATTCAACACACTTGCCGCATCCGAACGAATATCGCCACGCAAGCCGAACTCTTCTCGCGCCAGCATCACCGCGATACCATGATCGCCCACCGGACCGCTGACGATTAGCGCATCACCGTCCTGGATTTTTCTCATGGACAAGCGCTGTCCGCTGCGGAAGCCGACGCCGGTGGTCGCAAGGTACAGGCCACCGCCTTCACCGCGGCGCAGCACCTTGGTGTCCCCGGCGACAACCTTGACGCCGATCTGGGCCGCGGTCTCCGCGAGCGACTGGATGACCCGTTCCAGCAACCGGACCTCGAGGCCTTCCTCGATGAAGACGTTCAAGCTCAGGTACTTGGGTATCGCACCGGCTACCGCGAGATCATTGGTCGTACCATGTACCGCCAGTGAGCCGATGTTGCCGCCCGGAAATTCGAGCGGCTGCACGGTGAAGCCATCGGTCGTGAATAACACCTCGCCGCCTTCGATCGCGATCGGCACCGCATCGGCCGTAACATCCAGATCCGGATTGGCGAGATGGCGCGCAAAGATCTCATCGATCAACTCGCGCATGTAGCGGCCACCGTTACCGTGGGCCAGCGAAATGTGTGTGTCTTGCATAGTCGTTGGATTTTCACCGCAAAGGCGCAAAGAACGCAAAGGGTTTATTCACCGCAAAGGCGCAGAGGGCGCGAAGGCATTGCTGCCCCACATACCAAGCTATTAAATGATATCGAACACCGATATGAAAGCGCTTTCTTCATTAGTCGTTTCGAAGAGACTTGAATCTTCTTGAGTGAATAGTACAGATCCGCTCGTGTTAACGCGTCATTGCGAGCGAAGCGAAGCAATCTCTCGAATCTTGCGCCGCTTCAACGGTTTGGATTCAGTGTTTCAACGAAAGCGCTAGATTCGGGAGATTGCCGCGCCGCTGTTGCGGCTCGCAATGACGAGTAAGTGGGACATATATGACGCGAAGGGATTTTTGTTGTGCGGGTATTTATCCGTTATTCGCTGCGGAGGCGTACTAATTTTTCTCGGCAGGTTCGCTTGGGGTTTCACCGCAGAGGCGCGGAGGACCTAAAGACAAATGATCGTGAGTCACTGTCGCCCAACCAGAAAAATTCTTAGCCTCCTCTGCGACTCTGCGTCTCTGCGGTGAAAATATCCTTTGCGTCCTCTACGTCTTTGCGGTGAAAAAACCCTCTACGTTCTTTGCGCCTTTGCGGTGAAAATATCCTTTGCGCCCTCTGCGCCTTTGCGGTGAATTCAGCCCTCAGTAAAACCATATTCGATCACCTGTCCGAAGCTGATGCCGGCATCGTTGACCGGGAGCGATTCGGGCAGGTCCACCGCGAAGCCTTGCTCTTGTAGCAGGCTCATCGCGTGCTCGGTCAGTACACGATTCTGGAACACACCGCCGGTCAGGCTGACTGCGTTCACGCCGTGCGCTGCACGCAGCGCGTTTGCCTGCTGCACTATTGCCTGCGCCAGAGAAGCATGGAACAGCGCTGCGCGCTGAGCGACAGTTAAAGCAGAGTCTAACATCGCAGCCACCAATGGCTCCCAATTTGTAATCAATAAATTATCATCGTTATTTAATGTTAATTCTATGTGACGATCCGGCTGATTGCTGAGCGCCTCGAACAGCATCGGCCCCTGTCCTTCGAAGCTGGCGGTATGGCAGACGCCGGTCAACGCAGCGGCGGCATCGAACAGGCGGCCCACGGCCGAGGTCTTTGGCGCGTTCTGGCGCCGCTGCCAGAATTCGTATAGCAGGCGACCGTTTTGAACCGGCGGCGCATAATCTCTTCCTGCCTCCCAGCACAACGCAGCTGCGCTGCGCCAGGGTTCACGCCCGGCCTTCTCCCCGCCCGGCAGATGGAACGGTCGCATGCTGGCCACGCGCTGCCACGCGCCTGGCTGGCCAAGAAATGTCTCGCCGCCCCACAAGGTCCCGTCGGCGCCGAAACCGACACCGTCCCAGGTAAATACCATACGTGGTTTGTCGGGATCCTGCGGCAGTCGTGGATAGCAGGCCAACGACGCATGCGCGTGATGGTGGTAGACGCGGCTGACCGGTAGACCCTGGCGCAGCGCCCAGCGCGACGTGGTATAACCGGCGTGAGCATCGCAAACCAGCCGTTCGGCGCGGGCGCCGTAGAGTCGCTGCAAATCGTCGACAGTCTTTTCAAAAACCGTCAGACTGCGCGCCGAACCCATGTCACCGATATGGGGCGATAGCACCGCACGATTGCCCCATGCCAGCGTGATTGCATTTTTCATCTGCGCGCCGACCCCAAGGACGGGCACTTTCAGCTCGAATGGCAACAAGAATTCGGCCGGTGCGACGCCTCGTCCGAGTCGCAGTGGCCGCGGCCTTCCAGCGATCGGCCTGAACACCGGGTCATCCGCGGGCCGTTCGATCGGACGATCATGATGAAGGTAGGCCTCAGCCACGTGCGCGAGCCGCTTCTCGACCGCCTCATTGTCGGTCAATACCGGCTCGCCACTGATATTGGCCGAGGTCGCGACCAGCGGGCCGCTGAAATCGTCCAGCAGCAGATGATGCAACGGGCTATACGGCAGCATCACTCCAATCTCCACAAGTCCTGGAGCGATCAGGTCCGAGAGTGTGGAAGCGGCTGTCCTGGGCAACAAGACGATCGGCCTGGCCGGGCTCGCCAGCAGCTCGCGTGCCGAGTCCGACAACTCAACATGGGCCCTCATAAGCTCAAAAGGCTGCTCGACCGGCCCCGGGAACAGCACTGCCAACGGTTTCGCTGGTCGCGGTTTGTTCTGCCTGATTTTGGCCACGGCTGTGTCACTGCAAGCATCGCACATCAGGTGGTACCCGCCGATGCCTTTGACCGCAACGACTCGGCCTGCCCTCAGCGCCTGGACGGCTGCGGCTAACGCCGCTTCGTTACCGGTGATTGGCTCAGCCCAATCGCTACAAAATGTCAGCGTCGGGCCGCACACCGGACAGGCCACTGGTTCTGCATGGAAGCGCCGGTCAGCGGGGTCCTGGTATTCGCTGCGGCACGCGCCGCACAGTTTGAAGCCAGCCATTGTGGTATTGGGACGATCATACGGCAGAGTGCGGATCAGCGTGTATCGCGGCCCGCACTGTGTGCAGTTGATGAACGGGTAACGGTAACGTCGATCCGCCTCGGTGTAGAGTTCGTCTAAACATTGATCGCAGGTGAACAAATCAGCAGGCACGCTGATATCGGACTCACCGTCGGCGACGCTGTCGCGAATGGAAAAGCCTTCGAACATCCCCGGTTCGACGCGCTGGTCCGACTGCAGCAGCGGGTGAGCCATTCTCGGGGCTTTGGCGAACACGTCGTTGACAAATTTATCGAGACGCGGCGCCGGCCCCTGAATGTGGATCTCGACACGGCCAAGGCGGTTCCTGACCCAGCCGGACAGCCGGTGTTCGATCGCAAGCGTGTAGATGAACGGCCTGAAGCCAACGCCCTGCACCGTTCCAGACAGCACGATATGCCTGGCTAGGCGGGTATCAGCGGTATCGACGGGATTGCGCGTGGCACCGGTGTTAGCCGGGTTAGGCAATCGCTTTTTCCTTACTTTTTGCTGCGGGTTCACGCATGCCGGCCGACCACCAGATGCGGCAGGCGCCTTCATCCGAGACCATGCAAGGACCGATCGGATTGCGCGGTTTGCAGGCGACGCCATAGAGCCGGCATTCATTCGGATAGATCTTGCCCAGCACCACCTTCGCGCAGTCACAGCCCGGCGGCATCTCGCCGGCCCGTTTGCGCGCGTCCTCAGCATAGGAAGGAAACAGCTGCCTGGCATCGTGCTTGCTGTACGCATCGGCGATGCTGAAACCAGACGCTGGAATGATACCGACGCCACGCCAGTTGGCATCGACGACATTCATCGCCTTGCGCAGCTGCGCCTGCGCGGAAGGGTTGCCACCGGGTCGGACGACCTGCGGGTAGCAATTGTCGAGAAAGTACTGGCCTTCGAGCAGCTGTCGCAACGTCGAATACATCGCCGCGAGCAGACTCTCGCTGTTGAAGCCGGCAACGGCGGCCGGGATGTTGTGCCTGTCGACGACGAAGGTCCATTCCTCCGGCCCCATGACCGTGGCGACATGGCCCGGCGCAATCAGCGCATCGAAACCGGGTTCACCCGACTCGAGCAACATTGCAATCGCCGGCCAGGTCAAGCGTCCCGACAGCAGCAACGAGAGATTGTCGGGCACGCCTTCCACCAGCATCGCTGCCACTGGTGCGGTGGTGGTCTCAAAGCCGGCCGCGAAGAACACAACGGCCTTGTCCGGATTGGCCTCGGCGATCGCGACGGCCTCGGTCGGCGAGGCGATCGGTCGGATGTCCGCTCCCTGTGCCTTGGCCTGCTCCATCGTGCGTGCGCGTGATTTTTTCACGTTGACCGGCACGCGCAGCATATCCCCGAAGGCGACCAGAATGATATCTTCGTTCAACGCCAGCTGTATCGCCTCGAACACGTCTTCTTCCGGGCAGATACACACGGGGCAACCGGGACCCGGCACCAGCTCGATCTCTGGCGGCAGCGCCTTGCGCAGTCCGGCCATCGTGATCGAACGCTCGTGGCCGCCGCAGACGTTCATGATCTTGACACGCTCCGGCAACGGCAGCGCCCGGATGCAATCGAGCCATTGCGCGGCCGACGTTGTCATTACCTGGAATCGTGCCTGTGCGAGGCGTGATGATGATCGTGCGTATGGTGATGATCGTGGTCGGCGTGTGTCGACGCCACTGCTGCACGTGATCCCTGCGCGTGGATTCCTGCGTCGAGCCAGTCGAACCAGGCCTGCATACCGGAACCGTTTTTCGCCGAAAGCTCGAACACCGGCGCATCACTGGCGATATCGTGCAAATACTGCCTGGCTTGCGCCGGCTTGAAATCATCCAGCACCGGTAACAGATCGCACTTGCTGATCAGCACCAGATCGGCCGATCGGAACATCACCGGGTATTTCGCAGGTTTGTCATCACCTTCGGGCACCGAAAGCAAAGCCACATTCAGATGCTGGCCAAGATCGAAACTCGCCGGACAAACCAGATTGCCAACGTTCTCGATGAAGACAATGTCATATTTTGCAAGGTCCAGCTGGTGCAGCGCCTGGTGAATCATGTGCGCGTCGAGATGACAGGCACTGCCGGTCGCGATCTGTATCGCTTCAACGCCGTGTTTGCGGATGCGTTCGGCATCGTTCTCGGTTTCCAGATCGCCCTCGATCACCGCGATTGACAATGCCTTGTCCGTCTCGGCTTGCAGCGTCTTTATCGTTGCTTCGAGCAGTGCGGTTTTGCCTGCGCCGGGTGACGACATCAGATTGATAGTGAGCACGTTGTGGCTGTCGAAATGCGCGCGATT
>JARFQK010000009.1 GCA_029287815.1 Gammaproteobacteria bacterium | reverse complement strand
CTTGACATAGGTCCACTTCTGCGCGATCAGCTTTCGGTGCCAGGCGAGCAGTGTATCGGGTGTCACCAGCGTCTCCAGCTCATCAAGTGCCTGGCGCCCCAGCGCCTTGGCCTTAACGGCCAGTCGCATCCGCTGTTCATCCTTCAACCGAAGCCGTTGTCCTTCGAGTTGGCCCTTGAGGACACGGTTCTCTTCGATGAGATAATCAATGACCACCTGTTGCTGGCGGTTGAGCCAACCAGCGATGGCGATTACGAGAAGATGGAAAGGGTGTAAGGCGTTTGTCATTGCCAAACAAGATTATCCGTAATATTGTTGGATAACAATACCATACGGCTCGTTTGAATATTTGCACCATACGGGTTATTACGCAGAAAATGATCTTATAAGCTTTATGAAAAAATATGGCTACCTTAAGGACGATAAATATAACTTCAATGGTTATCACAAATATGGCACACGACAGGAGAAGACAGGGTTATTACTCGGCACCCTTGGTTTTGATACCAATTCAGGAAAAATAACAGACGCTGATGGATGTTTGTTTTTGGCGGATCCTGATGCAAACTTTGCTGCAAGCTGGAGCTTTGCAAAACTACTGGATCATTGGAAAATCAAGCATGCGCAAGCTGTTTATGTGCCAACATTAACAAAAAAGAATGGTACCCGGTCATACTACTTTGGAGACACAGTAAAACTGGGTACTGGAACGAACTTTGAAAAATTTCTCAGAAGCATGGTCTCTCAAACAATAATTTATGACCCGGGCTCAAGGATCAGGAATGTAAGTAAAAAGCCAGAGCCAAAGAAGCGGAACCAGTTCAGAATGAAGGTTAAGGATTTATCGGATTTGTACAACTCTTTTGAAGACGTAAGTATCAAAAGAGCTCAATCCTAAAATATAAACTGAATTGAAACCATAGGGCAAACAAATACGCACAGACGAAGATTTTGGATCAGTGTACAGTGATATATTGACTATAAAGAAATAGTAATGCCGCCCAACTATTACACTCTAAATCAATATCATCGAAATGAAAACGGATAAAATAAACCCTGAACGCACGCTTACGTTGGCAATCATTGATGCTCTTAAAATGTGGTCAGACACAAGGTATGAGAGGTTTCTTGATTCGAAAACTCCAGGAACTTTGGATCAAGCGTGGTTCAAGTGGTTCATCGGAGAATGGAGTGTCGCAAGAACAATTCGTAAAGATGACTGCGAGCTTGTTCGAAAGTATCTAAACGTTTACTTACGCAGAGCGATGAACCGAAAACAAGGTGCTGCAGCAATCGATCATTCAGCACAGCATATACAAAAGAATGAATGGTCATCTCATAAGCGCAAGGACGGAACATCATCAGTACCATTATCGATTGTTTCAAAGGTGGGCTTTTTCTTTTGTCCCTCTGAGATCATTCCGTATGATAGTCTAGCTCGCATGGGACTTAACAAGATTCGTGGAACAATAAAAAAAGGAGGGGAAGGACATCTTCAGTGTAAGTTATATGTTGAGCATCTTGATGCATTTAATCACAAGTTCGAGGGCTCACATGAATCCATCATTAAAGAACTGAAGAAGGACTGGGTAACTTCGTTGTCACGTAGACTAGGCTGCTTTAGCAATTGTCTCGATAAAATAGAATTTCACAGAAAGGTATTTGACAATCAGCTTTTACATATTGGAATAGACTCAAGAAACAATTAAAGGGTCACTCTGACCCTTTATTCCCGCTTTATTCCTCTTTATTCTCCGCCTCAGGCCTTTTACCCGTCGGTTGAGGTATCATGAGCGCCATGTGGATCCGCCTATTAAACGTACTGGCCAGCCCCGGAATTTGCCGCATACTGATGCTGTCGCAGTTGCTGTTATGGGGCGTGTTAGGGGGTGTTTTTCCCACAGCCGCGTCTACCGAGCGGTTGGGCAAATGGCTGGACGTGGTTCGACAAACACCCTACTGGGAAAGCCAGGGCATGGCCAGTAATCTCTACACCATTCGCCGCTGGGTATTGCTCAGTGAAGGGTTCTGCAGCAAGCCGCAGCGTCACATTCTGTTTGATCGCCGTGGCCAGTTTGTGGGTTTTATCGACAATGCCGAAGATGCCGCGGCCACCAACCGCCGCCTCAACGAGACACGCGAGCGCCTGGCTGCCGAGCATCGCGTGGCCGACTGGAGCCCCGGCACGGACATGAGCCAGGGTTATCCGTTTGCCCTTTCCTGCGACCAGCCTTACGTGAATATGAATGAGGCCATCGCACGGATGCTGGGGCGCGAGAAAGATTATCGGCTGTGGGGCACCTGGGACGGCATGCGTGTGGGCTCGGCCACCAGCCCGGTGTCGCTCGTCACGTTGATCCGCACGGTGTACGAACATCTCAAAGACCGGGGCCGGATCAGTTTCCCGGCGAGTGTGATGCCAGCCTTTATGGGCAAAACGATTATTGAGAGTGGTGGCATAAAGCATGCCCTGTCAACCGAGTCGGCACGGGGCATTATGCAGTTGCGGCCCAGTGTGCTTGATGATTGCGAGATTCCCAAAGATTTCAGGCTACACCGCATGGCGCAGGTGGACTGCGCACTGCGATTGCTTGAACAGAACGACCGTAATCTTGAGCAACCTTTCAACGCGGTCTTCGGAAAGCTGCCTGATAAGAAGCGCCGGTTGTTGTATGGCTTGCTCCTGACGCAGGCCTACCAGATCGGCGTCGGCCGTATGATCGAATTGTTACAGGATGAGGAACTGGGCAAGGCGGCGCAGTATTTTGCGGCACATGCAGATCAGTTAAGCGCCGAGGATATTCAGGCGGGTATGATCTACCACAACCTGGGCCGCCGTGATCTCGGGATGCGCACGCTTTACTACGTCACCGACGTGGGTATAGCCATCGAGGCACTGTGTGCGTCGAGCGAAATGCAGAACGATGCATGGTGCGATCGCCCGTTGTAATCGGGGACAAGAATTATAGGGATCAGACCCCATTGCTGTCCCACTAAAATGACGCATACTGTTGCCTGGTCCCGTACCTGTCGCATTTTTCGAAAGCCAGTCTGCAGATAGACTTGAATTCCCGGACCAGAATGAATGTCCTGTTTAGCGAACAAAAGCACGTCGCATAACCCACGTCATGCCTGCGTATGCAGGCATCCAGCGTCTTAAGTCACTGGATCCCGGCCAAAAACATGCCGGGATGACGAGTATGTGGGACAGCAGTGGATCAGACCCCTTTTCTAAATCGTCCTGAATGACCGGGTGAATGACCGGGTCGGACCTGCGCAACTTTATGAAGTCACAGAATAAAGAGAGCATGCGAAGAGAGCATGCGGGGTCAGGCCTTAGAAATTACATGGAGTAACATGCAAAAAATCTCAGGCCTGACCCTAAAGACCGTTTTAACTGCTTGAAAGTACTCAAAACGTGCGTCAAGAGATTCCCGCTTTCGCGGGAATGACGCGTAAGTGAGACAGCAGTGGATCAGACCCCTGTATCTGATGGTGTGACGCAGTATAAGGCAAGCCAGCGGCGGGTTGTCCATGGCGCGGTAACAGGGGTGATACTGGTCCATGAATAATAGGGGACAGGCCACGGGTTCTCTGATATTAATATGGGATAAATAGGTTCCGGCCCCTCTTTCCTCTTTATTGCGATGAACCAAGGCAGATCGTTGCGCTCAATAACAAAAGAACCAATCAGAACACTCGTTGTCATGGGTGTATCCGGGACGGGCAAGAGCACGTTGGGCCGCGCTCTGTCCGAGTCGTTAGCCTGGCGGTTTGTCGAGGGGGATGATTTCCATCCGCGGGAAAATGTGGAGAAGATGTCTCGTGGGGAACCATTGAACGATGATGACCGCAGGCCCTGGCTGGACCAGCTCAAAAGGGAAATCGAGAGGGATCATCGTAGAGGTGTGCGCTCGATAGTCGCCTGTTCGGCCCTGAAGAAACGTTATCGGGATTGGTTGACTCACGGATTGGACGGTGTTCAGTTCGTTTTTCTGTGCGGCACGCGGGATGTGATTCTGGATCGGTTGCGAAATCGGCGCGGTCACTTTATGCCGCCGGATCTGCTGGACAGCCAGATCGCAGCGCTGGAACCGCCCGAAGACGCAATTTTCGTGCCGGTGGAATTGTCCACCGAGCAGCAGGTAGCGGAGGTCGTCAGGCAATTATCGGGCGTGGGTGAAGCATGAAGACGTACTCGGCGACGCCATTGATACAAGGACTCGCGTTTCCGGAAGGACCGCGTTGGCATCAGAAACAGTTCTGGTTCACCGATCAGCATGCCCGGCGTATCTATTGCATCGATGCGGACGGCGAACTAATGGCGATTGCCGAGACCGGCGATTTGCCCGGGGGGCTCGGCTGGCTGCCGGATGGAACCCTGCTTGTGGTGTATATGACCGGGCGGCAGGTGATGCAATGGAATGGCGAGCAGCTTGTGTCTTACGCGGACCTCTCCCGGCACGCTTCATTTCACTGTAACGATATGGTGGTCGATCAACATGGCAGGGTTTATGTCGGCAACTTCGGGTTCGATCTGCATGGTGGCGAGGCAAGGCGGAATGCGGAACTGATCATGATCGGGCCGGATGGCAACGTCTCCCTGTTTGATGATTCCGTGGTGTTTCCGAACGGGTGTGTGATTCCTCCGCAGGGCGACCGCCTGATCGTGGCCGAGACTTTCGCGCACCGATTGACCGAGTTTCGACTTCAGGCTGATGGATCGGCGGCGTCATCCGGGCTTTGGGCCGATCTCGGTGCGGCGACACCCGACGGAATCTGCCTGGATGAAGAAGGCAAGATCTGGGTTGCATCGCCTGGCACGAACGAACTGTTTCGGGTGAAACGCAGCGGCCAACGGGTGGCTACGTGCTCGACCAGGGGCGTGCCTTATGCCTGCATGCTCGGTGGAGAGCATCGCAAAACCCTTTACATCTGTACGTCTGAAACAGACGATCCGCGAGAGGCCGCGAGCCGCAAATCCGGTCGCATCGAATGTGCCGATGTGGATGTCGCCGGGGCCGGGTTGCCGTAACGAATCAAGCAACGACACAATACAAGACAGTGCATACAAAGGAGGCTTTATGAACTTTTACACGCGGGACCTGCTGCAGGGGCAGAGAGCCCTGGTGACCGGGGGCAGCTCGGGGATTGGCGCCGCTGTCTGTCGCGCGCTGGCCAGGGCGGGCGCGAAGGTCGTGGTGAACTATCTATCGGATGCGGAAGAGGCGTCTCTGCTCGTCAACGAGATCGAAGCCGACGGCGGCACGGCGATGGCGATGCAGGCGGATGTCAGTGTCGAAGACGACGTCAAGCGCATGTTCGGCGAGATGATCGATGCCTGGGGCAGCATCGACATCCTGGTCGCCAATGCCGGTATTCAGTGGGACGCACCTTTTCACGAGATGACGCTGGAGCAATGGAACAAAGTCCTGGCAGTGAATCTGGGCGGCCAGTTTCTCTGTGCCCGGGAAGCGGTCAACGAGTTCAATCGCAGGGGCGTGATCAGCGACATATCCTGCGCGGCGGGCAAGATTATCTGCATGTCCTCGGTGCACGACATCATCCCGTGGGCGGAGCATGTGAATTACGCGGCGTCGAAGGGCGGGCTTCTGATGTTCATGAAAAGTCTCGCTCAGGAAGTTGCCCATAACCGGATTCGCGTCAATGGCATCTCGCCCGGCGCGATAAAGACGCCGATCAACCGAGCCGCGTGGGAGACCCCGGATGCGGAGGCGGAGTTATTGACGCTGATCCCTTATCAGCGGGTGGGCGATCCGATGGACATCGGGCATGCGGCGGTCTGGCTGGCGTCCGATGCATCCGATTACATGACCGGGACGACACTGTATATCGATGGCGGCATGACGCTTTATCCGGGTTTCCGGGAGGGTGGCTGATCTGTTCGTTTGCGGGCGCAGGGAACCATGAGTCATACCGGTATTCGCCTGGCGCGGGATATCTGCACGAATCCCGCCGAGTCCGATCATCGTGAATGGTGGCTGGCCAACGGCCTGGGCGGTTACGCGGGCGGAACCGTATCCGGTGTGCTCGGCCGCCGTTATCACGGACTGTTGACCGTACCTTTGTTTCCGCCGCTCGGCAGGGTCCTGCTTTTTGCCAGGGCGGATGCAGATCTTCTGCTGGGCGATCGCGTCATTCCGTTGCACACAAATCTCTGGAGTGAAGGTGATCATGCACCACGGGGCTATCGAGCTATCGAGGAATTCTTTCTCGATGGCCTTTCTCCGGTGTGGCGTTTCCGTGTCGACAGCCTGCTCATCGAGCAGAGAATCTGCATGCCGCATGGTCGGAACGCGACCAGCATTGCTTATCGCATTGTCGAGGGACTGGATGCACAGCACGAGCGGCCGGGGATTCGATTGGGCCTTGTTGCCAGCTTCCGTGATCACCATCATGTGAACCGGGTCCGGGATTTCGAGCTCAGGGTTGATCCAGTCGAGGATGGTTTAAGGGTAGCTCTCCCTCGGGGCAGTGACCTCCTGATCCGGAGTCACAATGCTCAGTTTCAGGTCGATAACACCTGGATCGAAAATTTCTTTCTCGAGATGGAGCAGGCGAGAGGCCTGGAATACATCGACAATCACGTTCGCACTGGGCTCGCTGAAATTGAATTGCACGCCGATCGATGGACGGGGCTTGTCGTCGGAACTGAGCGCTCGCTCGATCCGGATTGTGGTGGGTTGCTTGAGGCCGAGGCGAAGCGAGCGGCGAAACTTCAGGCAAGGGCTTTGCCGGGTTTGGACAAAGAGGCCGCACCGGCATGGATTCGCCAGCTGGTGATTGCCGCCGACAGCTTCGTATTCGCGAGACTCGACGCCGGCGATGGTGAACGATATTCGATCATCGCCGGCTATCCCTGGTTCGGCGACTGGGGGCGGGATACCATGATCGCCTTGCCCGGTTTGTGCCTTGCGACCGGACGGCATGATATTGCATTGAGGATTTTGAATACCTTTGCTGCTTATGTCAGCGAAGGCATGCTGCCGAACAGGTTTCCGGGCGCCGGGGACGAGCCTGAATACAATACCGTCGATGCGGCTCTCTGGTTTATCGAGGCGTGGCGGGCTTACTTTGAAATGACCGGAGATGTCGGCGCGATACGCAATGTGTTTCCTGCGCTGCAGCAGATTATCCACTCCTACCGAAACGGAACGCGTTACGGAATTGCGATGGATCCGCAGGATGGATTGATAACGGCAGGGGTTGCGGGTCAGCAGTTGACCTGGATGGATGCCAGGGTCAACGGCCGCGTGATTACGCCCAGGCACGGGAAACCGGTCGAGATCAACGCGCTCTGGTTCAATGCGCTGAGTTCGATGGTGCTTTTTTTCAGCGAACTGGGTTTGCCGGGTGACGAATACAAAGCGATGGCTGAAAGGACCGCCAAAGGGTTCAGCAGGTATGTCCGGGAAGACGGGCTGGGATTATACGATGTGCTTGACGGGCCGGAAGGCAACGACACCTCCATTCGACCGAATCAGCTGCTGGCCGTCAGTCTGCCGTTTTCGCCGGTCCCCTCCCTGTCTGTGATGCAATCGATCGTTGCTGTGTGCGAGCGTGACCTGCTGACGCCGGTGGGGCTGCGCTCTCTCGCGTCGTCTGATCGGAAGTATGTCGGTCGTTACCAGGGCAGCGTGGCGCAGCGGGATGCCAGTTACCACCAGGGAACCGTGTGGGCATGGCTTCTAGGCCATTATGCGCTGGCTGAGTTCCGGGTGACCAACGATGCGCAACGGGCTCAACAACGACTGGAGCCGTTGGAAGCGCACTTGAGCGAGGCTGGGCTTGGAACCATCAGCGAGATTTTCGATGGTGACGCGCCGCACTCGCCCCGGGGGGCGCCGTCTCAGGCATGGTCTGTAGCCTGCACGTTGGAAGCCTGGTGGAAACTCGAGTTGAAGAAAGCCGCAAAGCGGGAGTTAGCTGAATGAATGAAGAGCGCAAAAGACTGGAGCAGCAGCGTGAGGGCCAGGCCAACTGGCGGCTCTGGGGGCCGTATCTCAGTGAACGGGCCTGGGGAACGGTGCGCGAGGACTACAGTCCGGGTGGTACCGCATGGGAGTATTTCGATCATGATCAATCGCGTTCGAGAGCCTATCGATGGAATGAAGACGGGCTAGGCGGGATCTCCGATGAAAGGCAGTATCTTTGCTTTTCCCTGGCATTATGGAATGGCAAGGACCCGATCATCAAGGAACGCGTTTTCGGCCTGACGGGGAATCAGGGAAACCGCGGCGAGGATGTCAAGGAGTACTACTTCTACCGGGACGCCACGCCGAGCCACAGTTATCTGCGTTATCTGTATAAATACCCGCAATCCGCTTTCCCGTATCAGCGAATCGTCGAAGAGAATCTTTCCAGAGGCCGTCTGCAGCCGCCGTTCAATCTGCTCGATACCGGCGCACTGGATGAAGGTCGGTACTGGGATGTTGAAGTCCTCTATGCAAAGGCCTCGCCGGATGCGATTTATATTCGCATCGATGCGCACAATCACGGGCCGGACCCGGCGGAGTTAACGCTGATTCCGACGCTCTGGTTTCGAAACACCTGGTCCTGGGGCGATGAAACGGAAAAGCCGTTGATCAAGAGTCTCGGGCCCACTGAAGGTGCCGCGTGGGTTGTAGAAACCGAGCATGGGGAACTGGGCAGGTATTACCTGTATGGCGCTCAGGCAGCGGAGCTGTTATTCACCGAGAACGAAAGCAATGCGGGGCGGTTGTGGAACGTGCCCGCCGGACAGCCCTTCGTAAAGGATGCTTTTCATCGTCACCTGATCGATGGCGAACACAACGCGGTGAATACTAACATGAGCGGCACCAAGTTCGGTGCCGCGACCGGGTTGACCGTGGAAGCGGGGCAGCGGGTTCGTGTCGATCTGTTGCTATCCAGAGAGTTGAAACAGAACCCCTTTGCTGATGTTGAGCGGGTGAGCTCCTCCAGGCGCGCGGAAGCGGATGTGTTCTACGACGAGTTGTTGCCCGAAGCCGGGCCGGAGGATATGCGCATCCTGCGCAATGCGCTCGCGGGCATGATATGGACCAAGCAGTTCTTTCACTATAATGTCGATCGCTGGTTGAAGGGCGACCAGGTGCCGGCTCCATCCTCCCGGCGATTGGGGCGCAACCGTCAATGGAGACATCTAGAAGCGCACGACATCATCAGTATGCCTGACAAATGGGAGTATCCCTGGTTTGCTGCCTGGGACCTTGCCTATCATTGCGCGGCCCTGGCTCTGGTCGATATCGATTTCGCCAAAGATCAGATCGAGCTGATGCTCAATGAACGCTATATGAATGCGAACGGGCAGATCCCGGCCTATGAATGGGCATTCGGCGATGTGAATCCTCCGGTGCATGCCATGGGCGCGCTGAAGGTGTTCAGGGCAGAGTGCGTGCAACGGGGAAAGGGTGATCTGCACTACCTGCAACGGGTGTTCAATAAACTGTTGCTGAATTTTTCCTGGTGGATAAACCGCAAGGACGCCCAAGGGCATAATCTGTTCGAAGGCGGTTTTCTTGGCCTGGACAATATCTCCGTCTACGATCGCTCGCGCACTCTGCCTGCGGGCTACAGCCTCAAACAGGCGGATGCTACCGGATGGATGGCCATGTTTGCTCTGAACATGACGGTCATGGCGCTCGAGCTCTGCGCGGAGGACCCGGACTATGAAGACATGGCAATACTCTGTTATCAGCAGTTTCTCGCTATAGCCAATGCCATCGCCGGTGGTGACGAGGAGCATCAGACTTCACTGTGGGATGCGGACACCGGTTTCTACAAGGACCTGCTCGTGGGACCAGACGGTGAGGCGCACTACATCGATGCGTATTCCTGGGTCGGGCTGATACCTATGTTTGCATCAGAAGTCGTCGACAGCCGATTGCTGAATAACGCTCCCCGGTTCAGAGCGTTGTTGCGAACCCACAAGAGCGGTCTCTTTCGTGGGAGTTACATCTGCGCCTGTCCCGAATGGGAAAACGAGCGGGGAGAGCATCTTCTGTCGCTGGTCGATCATTCCATGCTGCCGCGTATACTCGAACGGCTGCTGGATGAAGATCAGTTTCTATCGCCCTATGGCGTACGCAGCCTGAGCAAGATTCACGAGTCGCATAGAAATCTGGGCTTTATCCCCGGGATCGGGCACGCGAGCATCGAATATGTTCCTGGCGAATCGAATACGGGGCTGTTCGGGGGGAATTCAAACTGGCGCGGGCCGGTCTGGATGCCGACCAATTACTCGCTTGTGCAGGCCATTGAGAAATTTCATCGCTTTCTCGGACCCAGCTTTACCGTGTCGGTTCCCTGCATGGGAGGCGCTGATCTCAATCTGAAACAGGTCGCCAACTTGTTGGCGCTGCGTCTCGTCAATCTCTATCGCCGCGACGAAAACGGTGTGATACCTGCGCTCAGAAGAGACAGTCCTTTCCAGACGGACGAGGCGTGGAGCGATCTGAGCTTTTACTATGAGTATTTTCACAGCGAGACAGGACAGGGGCTCGGCGCCGCCCATCAGACCGGCTGGACGGGGCTGCTGGCCAACCTGGTGATGCGGCACTATGAAAAAGATGTGAAGCCATGGAGCGGACTGGATGCGGGTGAGACCGCGGCCTGGGTGGAAGAGATGTTGTGAATCGGCGCCTGAACAAACAAGCATATCTGAATTAAGTGGGGTCTAACCCCAGTTGTTCACTTTGCACTGATACGACTATATGCCCCGGTGCACCGTTTGTCCCGGTGCAGAGTATAGAAGGATAATGCCCCTGTTATTCAAAAATCAACCGCCATTGTCCAGCTTTTCATAGCCACTCACCCGATCCCGATGACGAATTCCCTCTGAATTCCACCCCAATCTTTCTGCAAACCGCACGCGCCAATCCGGGATTCAAACTTTCCCAGGTATATTCCAGTCATCTGACCGATCGCCACCCTGCCGCGTCTGTCAGGGTCACAGCAACGTGTGTCTTGAATGAAGTTCTCAGCTGAACAAATCTTGCTGCGGTGGCGCCCTGCTCTGCGGCAAACCGGCGGCCTCTTGATACAGCCCGTTAGCGCGCAGGTGTGTCAGTATCT
>JARFQK010000424.1 GCA_029287815.1 Gammaproteobacteria bacterium | reverse complement strand
GTCCTTCCTCGTCCTCGCTCTTGTCCGGATAGATTTCTGAGTAGGTGCCTTCGAGGTAAACGGGTGACAGAACGCCCGGTGCCCCGTGGCCGGGGCCGGCACGAAAGATCGCGGCCTGATTCTGCTCGACGATCATGCGGTTCAGGTGGACGTACATGAACGACAGACCGGGACTCGCGCCCCAGGGGCCGAGCAGGCGGTGTTTGATATGCTCGGGTCTCAGTGGCTGCTTGAGCAGCGGGTTATCCAGCAAGTAGATCATTCCCGCTGAAAGGTAATTGCAGGCCCGCCAGTAAGCGTCGAGTTTTCTGAGTGCTTCGGGTGACAAGGGTGATTCGGTGGTTTCAAATTCGGATACTGCAACAGACATGGCAACGCCTCCGCTTTTTTCTAAGCCTTTTCGATTATGGTACGCGCGACATGTTTCTTTATTATGACGTTGACCAGTGCACCTTCGCTAAAGCAGCGCCACCCAGATATCATCACACGCGTAGGCGCATCGTCACGCATGCCCGGTTTATTGATGCAAATCAATTATTATTTGATATCAATTGCTTAGACTCGCGAACAAAGTAATTTACGATGACAGCACAAATCGTTAATGTCGTCTGTCGTTGTTTGGTTCATAATAACGCCTATTTTTCTAACTGACTTTAGATCATGTCTATGGGCCCAAGGGAAGTCGCATTCAATACCCTCCAGCAGCATTTCGAGGACGCCAGGCATCTAAAAATGCGTGAGCTCTTCGAAGGCGACAAGGACCGCTTCCAGCGGTTTTCGCTCCGATTTCAGGATATTTTGCTGGATTATTCGAAGAATCTGATCACGACCGAAACGATGGCGCAGTTGTTCGAACTGGCCAGGGCCTCGGATGTCGAGTCCTGGCGTGATCGCATGTTTCACGGCGAGAAAATCAACAACACGGAGCGTCGGGCGGTGTTGCACATCGCGTTGCGTAATCGTTCAGCTGGCCCGATCACGGTCGATGGCGAAGACGTCATGCCCGCGGTGCGCGATGTGATCGTGCACATGAGCGAATTTTCCGGTCGGGTCAGAAGCGGTGAATGGAAAGGCTACACCGGCAAGCGCATCACCGATGTCGTCAATATCGGTATTGGCGGTTCTGATCTTGGGCCGAAGATGGTCTACGAGGCGCTCAAGCCTTATCGGCATCCTCAGATGCGGGCCCATTTCATCTCCAACGTGGATGGTGCCCACACTGAGGAGATTCTCGAACAGCTCGATCCCGAGACCACGCTGTTCATCGTCTCGTCGAAAACCTTCACGACCCAGGAAACGATCACCAACGCGAATACGGCCAGAAGCTGGTTTCTTGCCACCGCCGAGGATACGGCTCACATCGCCAAGCATTTTGTCGCCGTGTCGACGAATCGCGAGGCCGTCATCGACTTCGGCATCAATCCGGACAATATGTTCGAATTCTGGGACTGGGTCGGTGGCCGTTATTCCTTGTGGTCAGCCATTGGTCTGTCGGTCATGCTCCTCGTCGGCGAGCATAACTTCAACGCGCTGCTGGAGGGTGCGCACGCGATGGACAACCATTTCGCGACAGCGCCATTGGAGCAAAATATGCCGGTGATACTGGCGATGCTCGGCGTATGGTACAACAACTTCTTCGGCGCCGAGACCCATGCGATTCTGCCTTACGATCACTATCTACGCAGTTTGCCGATGTACCTGGAACAGGCCGACATGGAAAGCAACGGCAAGTCGGTTGATCGCGATGGTCATCGTGCCAAATACAGTACCGGCCCTATCGTCTGGGGAGCGACCGGCATCAATGGTCAACACGCGTTCTATCAGTTGATCCACCAGGGCACAAAACTGATCCCAGCTGATTTCATCGCCTCGATTCAGACGCATTCGCAGCTGACGCAACAGCACGATATCATGATGTCGAACTTCTTCGCCCAGACCGAGGCGATGATGCGCGGGCGCACACTCGAGGAGACCTGCGAGGCGATCCAGGCATCGGGGCTTGATGTCGATGATGTGCATGACCGCTTGGAGCACATGGTCTTCGAGGGTAACCATCCGAGCAACACGATATTGCTGAAAAGGCTGACACCCTTTAATCTGGGGTCCTTGATCGCACTTTACGAGCACAAGATCTTCGTGCAGGGCATCGTCTGGAACCTGAACTCGTACGATCAATGGGGTGTGGAGCTGGGCAAGCAGCTGGCAAAAAAAATACTGAACGAATTCGAATCCGAGGACACGACTGCCGTGCACGATGCCTCTACCAGCAATTTGATTCGATACTATCTGGAATTCAGTCGAACGCTGGATGAGCGAGCCGATGCCGAAAATGGCTCATGATGGCATGTACTTTGCTGTAACGCTTGTGATGGAGTACGAGTGACGATGAATGTCATCGCGGCAGATGTCGGTGGCACGAAAACGCGGCTGGTCATTGCGGACACCGACAGGCCCGAGCATGCACTCTTTGAAGCTCGCTACAACAGCCGTGACTTTGATGGCTTCGAACCGTTGTTACAGACTTTTATCGACGAAAGTCGATTTGAAAACAAAAAGTTAGCGGCGATGTCGCTGGCCTTTCCAGGTGTGGTCGATGGTGATGATGCGCGCTTGACCAATCTACCGTGGACCATCAACAAACACGTTTTACAGGATCGGTTTGGCGTCGAGCAGATTCATTTCATGAATGATTTCCAGGCATCCGCACTGGGCACTTCGCACCTGAATGCCGAGGATATGATCTGTCTCAATGCCGGCGTGCACAAAACTGATGCGGTCCGGGTCGTTGTTGGTGCGGGTACCGGACTCGGGTGTTCCTGGATGTTGCGCGATGCTGCAGCAGACCGGGCCTGGTCGACCGAAGGCGGGCACATGGATTTCGCGCCAGTCGACGAAATCCAGATTGCGCTGCTGCAATTCCTGGTCGAGCGCCACGGTCATGTTTCGTATGAGCGCGTGCTGTCGGGTGATGGCCTGGTCGCCTTGTATGATTTCTGTTCGGGGCAAAAAGCGACGAACGTGGATGCTGCCTGGGTGCATCGCCAGGCGGAGCGCAAGAATGATGCGGCGCGCACAGCAATGGTGCTTTTTGTGCGCATTTATGGTGCCTTCATTGGTAATATGGCGTTACTATTCAAACCGGAAGCCGGGATCTACATCACCGGTGGTATCGGCGCGAAAATCATTTCGTGGATGAAATCTGATGATTTCATTTCAGCATTTTTAAACAAGGGGAGGATGCGAGCGCTGGCTGAGAGTACGAGCGTTTATCTGGTCACCGATGAACGGGTTGGAGTGAAGGGTGCTATCTCGGAAGCAGTCAGGCAAGCAGTAACACAGTAATGAGTATAAGTCATCAACAACAGGCCAAGAATTACCGCTATTACGTCGATTCGAACCTTGGCTCTGATTTAACACGAAAAACACTGGTTCTGATTCTCGCGGGCGGCGCCGGTTCCAGACTCCACGGGCTGACCAAATGGCGCGCCAAGCCGGCAGTTCCATTCGGCGGTAAATACCGCATCATCGATTTTGCGCTGTCGAACTGCGTCAATTCAGGGTTGCGCCGCATCGGCGTGCTGACGCAGTACAAATCCCATTCGTTGATTCGTCATCTGCAGCGTGCCTGGGGCTTCATGCGCGCTGAAATCGGCGAATTCGTCGAGGTTATTCCCGCCCAGCAACGCGTCGCGATGGATTGGTACCGAGGTACTGCGGATGCGATCTACCAGAACATCGACATCATTCGTCGCCACGCGCCGGATAACGTGATCATACTCGGCGGCGACCATATTTATACGATGGATTACTCCAAGATGCTCTATCAGCATGTGACCTCGGGTGCCGATCTGACGGTGGGCTGCATCGAAGTACCCCGAGAAGAGGCCAAAGGCTTTGGGGTGATGTCCATCGACGAAAATTACCGCGTCACCAAGTTCACTGAGAAGCCGGAGCAGCCAGAGACCATCCCTGACAAACCTGATTTGGCGCTGGCATCGATGGGTATTTATATTTTCTCGACATCCTACCTTTACGCCAGCCTGATCGAGGATGCCGAGAATATTCATTCTTCGCACGATTTTGGCAAAGATATCGTGCCGACCAGCATTTCCAAATGCACTGCGATTGCGTATCCGTTTCTGGACAGCAAAGGCGAACCGGCTTATTGGCGTGATGTGGGTACCGTCGACTCCTACTGGAAAGCCAACATGGAGCTGTGTGAAGTCGAGCCGGATCTGAATCTGTATTCGCGTTTGTGGCCGATATGGACCTACCAGACGCAGCATCCACCGGCGAAATTCATCTTTGACGATGACGACGCCAGAGGCCAGGCGATAGACTCATTGGTATCCGGGGGTTGTATCATTTCCGGTGCGCGTGTCAAACGTTCGATCATCTTTTTTGCAACAGAAATCGAGCGCGGTTCCACGGTCAAGGACAGCGTCATCCTGCCAAAAGTCAACATTGGCGAAAACTGCAGGATTACCCGAGCGGTTATCGACAAGGCCTGCGTGATTCCCGCGGGTACGGTCATCGGCGAAGACCTCGAGGAAGACAGCAAACGTTTCCACGTGACGGAGAGCGGAATCGTGCTGGTCACGCCCGAAATGCTGGGGCAGCACCTCTATGTTGTCGACAAGGAAAAGCTGACTGCATGAGCGCAGCCAACACACGCGTCAATTTCGCTCTGTGCTGGCACATGCACCAGCCCTGGTACCAGAAAGGCATCGAGGGTGACTACATGTTGCCGTGGGTGTATCTCCATGCGGTCAAAGATTACTCGGACATGGCGGCGCATCTGGAGGCCTACCCAAAAATGAGGGTCGTGGTGAACTTTGCCCCGGTACTGTTGGAACAGCTGGATGATTATGTGGATCAGTTGCAGGCATGGCTCGATCATGGTCACAGGATGCGGGATCCGATGTTGAATCTGCTCGCCGGCATCGATCCGATACCCAGTGATATCCACGGGCGCTACGGTCTGCTGTCTGATTGCCAGCGTGCCTACGCGCCCAAAATGATCGATCCCTATCCGTCATTCAAATCCTTGTTGTCGCCGGTGCGCTTCATGTTTGTGGAAGACAGTCTGGCCGAACACGACTCGGGTTTTCTCCAGTACCTGGATGAGCAATATTTTATCGACGTGTTGGTCTGGTATCATCTGGCCTGGCTGGGCTACTCGCTCAAGCAGACTGAGATCGCACAGGGTCTGATCAACAAGGAAGGCCTGTTCGACGACAACGATCGGCGCGAGCTGATTCAGTTGATCTATACCTGCATGGTCGACCTGATACCGCGTTACCGTCAGCTGGCCGAACGAGGGCAGATCGAGCTGTCGATGACGCCGTACGGGCATCCGATCGTGCCGCTGTTGAATGACATGGAAAACATGCGCTGTGCTCAGCCGAAGGACTCCAGGCCTGAGTGTGCGACCTATCCGGGGGGCAAGGAACGCTCGCGCTGGCATCTGCAACATGGCATCGAAGTGTTTGAGCAATACTTCGGTACGCGCCCCCGGGGCGTCTGGCTCTCGGAAGGCGCGATATCGGAGGATGCGATCGCACTGATCGAGGAGTTCGGTTTTGAATGGACTGCGTCCGGTGAGGGTGTCTGGCGCAATAGCATGCATCTGTCGGATCACGATCCTGAAGTCGTGCATAGCAAGCGCGCCTTGTTTCATTCGTATCAGCTGAACCAATACAAGCCGAGAATATTCTTCCGCGATGATGGCCTGTCCGACCTGGTTGGTTTCGAATACAGCAAGCATAACTCGGTAGAGGCAGCCAATGATCTGGTGCAAAACCTGGTCAACATTGCCGATTTTCTCGGTGACAGTGCCTCGCGTCATGTGGTTACGATCGTACTCGATGGTGAAAACGCCTGGGAGTACTACCCGCATAATGGTTATCATTTCCTCGATCATCTGTATCAGCGTTTGTCCGACCATGATCGGGTTCGATCGGCTTGTTTTTCTGAACTCGTGGATTTGCCGATGTGTCGCGGCCTCGAACAGTTATGCGCGGGGAGCTGGGTATACGGCTCGTTTTCGACCTGGATCGGGCATGCAGACAAGAATCGTGCGTGGGATTTGCTGGCCGATGCCAAAACGGCCTATGACACCGCGATCGCTAAAGGCAAGTTGGACGACACCACCAAACAGAGAGCGACCAAACAGCTGGCGATTTGCGAGGGCTCTGACTGGTTCTGGTGGTTCGGCGATACCAATCCGTCCGCCAGTGTCAGTGATTTCGATCAGCTGTTCCGTAGGCAGTTGAAAAATCTGTATACCCTGCTGCATCTACCTGTTCCCGTCAGTTTGGAAGAGCCGGTCTCTTTGGGCGGGAGTGGCGGCGAAAATGCAGGCACCATGGTCAGAAACATCGGATGAATTCAGACGATTTTTATGAACGGCGTGCCGGGCTGTTGCTGCATCCGACGTCGTTGCCTTCGGGTGTTCTTGACCGGGATGTCGAACGCTGGCTCGGAGTGATGGTGGATGCCGGCATCAGTGTCTGGCAAGTACTCCCACTGGGTGAACCGAAGGGGGGGCTGTCGCCGTATCAATGTATCTCGGCTTTCGCGATGAACCCCGCATTGTTACCGGATTATCCGGAGATCGACAAGACCGTACCCGGTTACATCGAGTTCTGCACCAGAAACCATGGCTGGCTCTACGACTATGCTTTGTTCAAAGTCCTGAAACAGATGCATGACGACGCCCCCTGGTACGACTGGCCGGATGAGTGGAAATTTCGTCAACCCCATGCGATGCGACGCGCGTTCGATGATTTCAGGGATTATGTTGCCGAGCTGAGTTGGGAGCAATTTCAGCTGTATCAGCGCTGGCATCAGATCAAGCGTAAAGCACATGACAAGAACATTCTGCTGTTTGGCGACATTCCATTGTTCGTTGCGCACGACAGTGTTGATGTCTGGGCTCATCCGGAACAGTTTATGCTGGATCAGGACGGCATGCTGACCGTGGTCACAGGTGTGCCGCCGGATTATTACTCGGCGACCGGCCAGCGCTGGGGCAATCCGCACTACAACTGGGAAGTCATGCGTCGCGAAAATTATTCGTGGTGGTTGGCACGGATCAGTCATCAAATCGACCAGACGGATCTGGTCCGTATCGACCACTTCAGAGGCTTGGAGTCGGCGTGGGTGATCGATGCGGCTTGTGACACAGCGATTGACGGGCATTGGGAGAAAATGCCCGGCGATGAGCTGCTGACGAGAATCCATCAGGACGTAGGCCATCTCCCGATCGTGGCCGAGGATCTCGGTATCATTACACCCGAGGTCAGGGCGTTGCGTAAAAAGCACCACTTGCCCGGCATGGCTGTGCTGCAGTTTGGCTTTGACGAGCATGAGGATAACCCGCACAAACCCCACAATATCGATGAAGACACCGTCGCCTATACCGGCACGCACGACAACGATACGACGAAAGGATGGTTCAACTCGCTGAATGATAGTGATAAAAAGTATATTCTGGAGACTTTGGATTTACGTGGTTACAGTATCGACAGCAGCCAATCGAATGCGGACACAGCCGATCAGGTGGTCGACAAGCTGATCGACGACGCCCTGTATTCGAAGGCAAGTCTTTGCGTCGTACCGTTGCAGGACTGTCTTCACCTGGACTCGGATGCCCGCATGAATACACCAGGAACCGCACACGGTAACTGGGAATGGTCGTTTACTTGGGATCAGATCGATGTCGAGATGACCGCTGATATGCGAATTCGTGTTGAACAATCCGGCCGATTGATCAGAAAAGATGGTTGAAGCATTAACGCGCATACAACATGGCTGGCACCATGATCCGTTTGAATGGCTGGGCATTCATCGACAGGCGTCAGGCTTTGTCGTGCGTGCTTTCCTGCCGTCTGCCGAGACGGCTGACCTGGTCGGTATCGGACCACTGCAGCGCGTGGAAGGCACCGACACGTTTGAAATACTCATTTCGGACGAACAGCATGATGCACTGCCACAACATTACAGTCTGAGCTGGATCGAAAAGGCTACCGCCAAGCGCTATACGGCCGTTTCGCCCTACAGCTTTGAACCCCAGCTCAGCCAGTATGATCTGGACCTGTTTGCTGCGGGCAAACACCTGCACATCTACCGAGTGCTGGGTGCCAGATTATGTGTGGTCGATGGCATCGAAGGTTGTCTGTTCGCTGTGTGGGCGCCGAACGTGAAGCGCGTCAGCGTGATTGGTGATTTCAATGCGTGGCATGGTTTGCGCCATCCAATGCGCAACCGCGGGTCATCCGGTGTTTGGGAGTTGTTCATCCCCGGACTGCGAACGCATGATGCTTACAAGTATGAAATACGCACCAATGCTGGGGACATACTGCACAAAAGCGACCCGTATGCCCACACGATGAGCGAACGACCCGAAACAAACAGCCTGATACCCGCAAAGACCGCTTATCATTGGCAGGACCAGAGCTGGCTCGAGCATCGTCGTCACTGGAAATGGTTGCACGAGCCGATGTCCATCTACGAGGTGCATGCCGGTTCCTGGCGAAGACATGAGGATGGTAGTTTCCTTAGCTACACTGAACTAGCCGAGCAATTGGTCCCTTATGTGCGAGACCTTGGCTACTCCCACATCGAATTATTGCCGATATTTGAGCACCCCTTGGATGAGTCCTGGGGCTACCAGGTGACCGGCTATTACGCACCGACATCCCGTCACGGTGATCCAAATGAGTTACGCCAATTCATCGATACCTGCCATCGCAACAATATTGGCGTGATTCTCGACTGGGTGCCAGCGCATTTCCCGCGAGATGACTGGGCGCTGGCACGCTTTACCGGCGAAGCCTGCTATGAGTACGGCGATCCGAACAAGGGTGAGCACCAGGATTGGGGGACGCTGATATTTAATTATGGCCGCAACGAAGTGCGCAATTTTTTGATCGCGAATGCGATTTATTGGCTGGAAGAATTTCATGTCGATGGTTTGCGCGTCGATGCGGTTGCCTCCATGCTGTACCTGGATTATTCGCGTGAGCATGGTCAATGGGCGCCGAACGTTCATGGCGGCAGGGAACATCTCGAAGCGATCGGCTTTTTGCGAGACCTGAATCAGACCATTCATGCAGAATTTCCCGGTGTGTTGACACTGGCGGAAGAGAGTACCGATTGGCCCCAGGTGTCACGACCTACGGATACCGGTGGCCTGGGATTCTCGATGAAATGGAACATGGGCTGGATGCACGACACGTTGAAATACTTCCAGTCTGATCCGGTTTACCGGCGTTTTCAGCAGAGCCAGCTGACTTTCAGTCAACTCTATGCCTATAGCGAAAACTTTGTGCTGCCGTTATCGCATGATGAGGTGGTGCATATGAAACGCAGCATGCTCGACAAGATGCCGGGTGATGTCTGGCAGAAATTCGCCAACCTGCGTGCGTTGTATGCCTACCAGTATGCGCACCCGGGCAAGAAGCTGTTGTTCATGGGCGGAGAATTTGGCCAATGGAATGAATGGAGCGAAAGCAAGTCGCTGGATTGGACGATCGCTGGCATGGACAAACATGCCGGTCTGACCAACCTTATCCGCGATCTGAATGCGCTCTATCTGAGCAAGCCGGCATTGCACGCCTACGACTTTCACCCCGATGGATTCCAGTGGATAACTTGCGAAGACGAGGAAAATTCGGTGCTGGTATTCCTGCGCCGCGCTCAGCATGAGTACATGATCTGCGCCTTCAATTTCACACCCGTGCCCAGAGAAGGGTACGGGATTGGTGTGCCGGAGGCGGGGGCCTATGTCGAAGTGATGAACAGCGATGCATCCTGGTACGGCGGCAGCAACATCGGTAATGCGGGCCAGGTCGTCGCAGTCAGAGCGCATAAGCACGGCTTTGATCACACGATTAAACTCACACTACCGCCACTGGCAGGACTGTTTTTACACAAGGATCACGCGTGAATATTTTATTTGCGGCCAGCGAGGCCTTCCCATTTATCAAAACGGGCGGATTGGGTGATGTGATGCACAGTCTCCCCAAGGCGCTGAACAAACTAGGTGATGAAGTGCGGCTGGTCCTGCCCGCTTACAGGGATGTGCTGGCCTCGGTTGACACCATCAGGGAGCTTGGAAAAATCGATGTTCCGGGTGCGGGCGTGCGCCACGAAGTGCGAATTCTGCGGGCCCACGAGGATATTCTTGGTGATTATCTTTACCTGATCGACGTGCCCGATTTGTTCGACCGGCCCGGAAATCCGTACGTGCACTCCGATGGCTATGCCTGGCCCGATAATGCCGAGCGTTATACCGTGTTCAGTCGCGCCGTGGCGCTGCTGGGGAAATGGATACCCAAGACCAGTTGGCGACCGCATGTTTTGCACTGCCATGACTGGCAAACCGGCTTGGTGCCAGCGTTTCTCAGCATGGTGCACGATCCGCCAGCGACCACCTTCACGATACACAACCTCGCGTATGACGGTCGTTTTTCGCACGACGAGTTCAACCGCCTGGGGCTGCCCGCCTACTGGTGGTCGCCGGAATACGTCGAGTTTTATGGCGACTTTTCGATGCTCAAGGCTGGTCTGATATTCTCTGACCATGTGACAACAGTCAGCCCCACCTATGCAAAAGAGATTTGTACGCCGGAGTTCGGCTACCGCTACGAGGGTGTGCTCCGTTCGCTTGGCGACAAACTCACCGGCATTCTGAATGGCATCGATCTGGACATCTGGAACCCCCAGACCGACAAGTACCTTGCGCAAAACTATGCGCATGATGCACATTTTGCCGAAGCCAAGGCGACGAATAAACAGGACCTGTTGAACAGTGTGGGACTGCAGGGATCGGATAAGCCGCTACTGGGCTTCGTCGGCAGGTTGGTCGAGCAGAAAGGTATCGACCTGATCATTGCGATCTTGCCGAGAATTTTTGCCGAAACCGACGCCAATATGGTTTTGCTGGGTTCCGGCCATATGCCCTACGAACAGGATTTGCTCTACCTCACAGCAGCCTATCCGGACCGGCTGCACGTGCATCTGGGTTACTCCGAGGATCTGGCACACAAGATCGAGGCAGGTGTCGACATGTTCCTCATGCCATCGAGATTCGAGCCCTGTGGCCTCAATCAAATGTACAGTCTGCGCTACGGGACACCGCCGATCGTACACAGCACCGGTGGTCTGGTCGATACGGTTGTCGACACCAGTTTGCTGACCATCCGGGAAAAAACGGCCACTGGCTTCGTGTTTGAGGAGCCCACTGCTGAAGCGCTGGATTCAAAACTTCGCAGTGCATTAGAATTGTACGGGAATCCGAAACTCTGGCATGAAGTATGCACCACAGCAATGCAGCAGGATCTGGGCTGGGAGACCAGTGCCAGAAAATATCAAGAACTCTACCAGGCTGAGGTTGATGCTAAGAAATGAATGACAGAGATTGGATAGAAGACGGCTCGATTCAAGAGACTGCGCCTTTACCGGCGGACAGTCGTTCGCTCTCCGAGGGATTTCACCGTTATCTCAGAAACCATCTGGGCCATTTCATGGGTTTTGTGCCGTTTTATCTGTACGAGGCGATGGCGCTGACCGTGCGCGACCGGATCATGTCCCGTTGGCATCAGACGTGGAAGCGTCATCACCGACCGCACACGCGCAAAGCGTATTATCTTTCGCTCGAGTTTCTGATCGGACGCGCGCTCGGCAATCACTTGCTGAATCTGGAAATGGAGCAGGAAACCGCCGATGCGCTGATGCGTTACGCTGTCGATCTGGAGGATGTGATCGACGAAGAACCTGATGCCGGACTCGGCAACGGGGGCCTTGGCCGATTGGCAGCCTGTTTCATGGACAGTTGTGCCACTCTGGATCTGCCGGTGGTGGGCTACGGTTTGCGCTACGAATACGGTATGTTCCACCAGCGTATCTCAGACGGTTTTCAGCTGGAGGAACCGGATCATTGGATGCGTGACGGCAACCCCTGGGAAGTGGCGCGTCCGGAGTTCGAACAGACCATACAGTTTGGTGGCCGCACCAAGCATTATCACGACCAGAATGGTGTAGAGCGTGTTCGGTGGGTGGATACCCACGATGTCGTTGCAATCCCGTACGACCTGCCGATCTCGGGTTACCAGAATGGTACCGTAAACACACTCAGGTTGTGGAAGTCGACCGCCAGCGAGGTCTTCGATCTCGAAGATTTCAACAAGGGCAGTTATGCCGAAGCCGTCGAAGCTAAGAACAATGCCGAACACATTACCATGGTGCTATATCCGAATGACGCCAGTGAATGTGGGAAAGAGCTGCGTTTGAAACAGCAATATCTGCTCGCGTCCGCCAGTTTGAAGGACGTGATACGCAAATGGGAGCAAACACACGGCTGCAACTACGATGAATTCGCCGACTACAATGTGTTTCAGATGAACGACACCCATCCGACGATTGCTGTCGCTGAATTGATGCGCATTCTTCTGGACGAAAAGTTTCTGGATTGGAAGCAAGCCTGGGAAATTACGTCACGGACCATGGCCTATACCAATCATACGCTGCTGCCCGAGGCGCTGGAAACCTGGCCGGTGCGTCTGATGGAGAGCCTTTTGCCGCGCCTGATGGAAATCATTTATCACATCAACAAGTTTCATTTGCACGAAATCGCGATGAAGTGGCCCGGCGACAGAGAGCGCCAGGCACGGATGTCGCTGATCGATGAATCCGGTGACAGAGCGGTTCGAATGGCGTACCTCGCGATCGTCGGCAGTTTCTCGGTCAATGGTGTTGCGGCCCTTCATTCGAAACTGCTTTGTGAGGGTCTTTTCCGCGATTTTTACGAACTCTGGCCGGACAGATTCAACAACAAGACCAACGGCGTTACTCCACGACGCTGGATGGCATATGCCAATCCGGCGATGACGAAGTTAATCAGTGATCAGATCGGTGATGAGTGGATCAAGGATCTGAGTCACATCGAAAAGTTGAAAGCCGTTGTCGGTGACAAAAACAGCGATTTTTACGAACAGTGGCACAGTGTCAAGCAGCAGAATAAGCAGCGTCTGGCCGATTTTATCAAGAAGAAGTGTGATGTTGACTTTGATACCAATGCGATGTTCGATGTCCAGGTCAAACGCATTCACGAGTACAAACGTCAATTACTGAATCTGTTGCACGTGGTGTATCTTTATAATCGAATCAAGAAGGGTGACATCGAAAACTGGACACCGCGCTGCGTTCTGTTCGGTGGCAAGGCTGCGCCCGGCTATCATATGGCCAAATTGATCATCAAGCTGATCAATAATGTGGCCAAGGTGATCAACGATGATACCGATGTGGGCTCCTTGCTGAAAGTGGCCTTTTTGCCCGACTATAATGTTTCCAAGATGGAGATCATCGCCCCGGGTACTGACTTGTCCGAGCAGATTTCTACCGCCGGGAAGGAAGCTTCCGGTACCGGCAATATGAAATTCATGATGAATGGCGCCGTCACGATCGGGACTTACGATGGGGCCAATATCGAAATACTCGACGCTGTCGGCGAGGATAATTTCTACCTGTTTGGCCTCAAAGCTGATGAGGTGGAGGAACAGCGGCAACACTACGATCCACAACAGATCGTCGATAATGATCCCGACCTGCAGGCCGTTTTGTATTTGCTCGAGAGCGAACATTTCAATCTGTTCGAACCGGGGATATTCAACGACATTCTGGCTTCGTTGAAAAGCCCCCATGATCCATGGTTGACGCTCGCCGACTTCCGCAGTTTCGTCGATGCCCAGCAGCAAGCGGCCGAGACTTACAAGAACAGGGACAAGTGGCTATCGATGAGCATCATGAACACAGCGAGCAGTGGTTTCTTCTCGACCGACCGCACTATGCAGGAATACAACGAAGAGATCTGGAAGCTGAAGCCCTGTTACGAGAATTGAGGCTTGTCGGTGTTCGCCGCGCGCAGGGGTATGCGTTCGCAACGGATCTCGTGCACGACTGAAACAGCTGTATACATGAACGCGACTTGCGATGCTGCTGCACGGTCTGATGTAGGAGCGGCTTCAGCCGCGAACTGCTTGCGATCTGCAAGGTATTTCGCGGCTGAAGCCGCTCCTACAAGAAGTGTACGTTCCATTGGGGTGCAAGAGTGGGTTCGCTACCCGCGAGATCGAGAATGAGAGCGGAAGCAATCATTGCAAGAATACAATAATGAAAGGAGATAAAGCAGATGATTACCGCCGGGCAGAATATCGAGACTGCTGATCCAACCAACATCGTCATTTTTGGTGCCGCTGGCGACCTCACCAAACGCAAGCTGATGCCGGCACTGGTTCGAATGATCGATTGCGGCCTCGTTCATACTGACAGCCGCATACTCGGTGTCGTGAACAACCGGACTGAAGAAGTCTGGTTGAGTTTGATTCACGACGGTCTGCAGGAATATTCACCGCATCTGAATATGAACGAACAGCGATGGGCCGAGTTTTCATCCAGGTTGAATATGGTCCCGGGCGATCTTGGCGATGACGAAACCTATGGCCGGCTGGCAGAGGCTCTGGAAACGCTCGGTGGAAAAAAGAATGCGATGTTCTATTGCGCTATTCCACCGGATTGGTACGGGCGCGTTGCTAACGGACTGGAGCGTGTCGGGCTTGTCGAGGAGTCTGACGGTTATCGGCGCTTGGTGATTGAAAAGCCGTTTGGTATGAACCTGGAATCAGCGCGTGAACTGAACGAGGAACTGCAGTCGGTTTTCAACGAGAAGCAGATCTATCGAATCGATCATTACCTCGGCAAAGAGAGTGTGCAGAACCTGCTGGTGTATCGCTTTGCCAACAGCATCATGGAACCGTTATGGAATCGAAATTATATCGATCACATCCAGATATCAGTCGCAGAAACCCTCGGCATCGAGTACCGCGCGAAATATTACGACCACTCGGGTGCGCTCAGAGACATGATTCAGAGTCACCTGATGCAGATGATGACGCTGGTCGCGATGGAACCCCCGGTCGAATTCACTGCCGATGCCGTTCGCGACGAGAAAATGAAAGTGTTGCGCGCCGTGCGCCGTTTCGACCCGGGGCAGGTGAAAGATCAGACCGTTGCGGCTCAGTACGCCTCCGGCGTGATCGATGGCGTCAAGGAACTGGCTTATGTGGCCGAAGAGGGCGTGTCACCGGATTCGGTGACCGAAACGTTTGCTGCAGTGCGCTTTTACATCGATAACTGGCGCTGGCAGGGCGTGCCCTTCATACTCTGGTCAGGCAAACGTCTGCAGAAGCGCGTTTCAGAAGTTATGATCCGCTTTCGTAAGCCACCGTTCAACCTGTTTGACAGCCACGCGTCGATTCCGGCACCGAATGCGCTGGTATTTCGTCTGCAGCCTGATGAAGGCGTGGTGTTGCGGTTGAATGCCAAGAAGCCGGGGCTGACCACGGATAACGAGGAAATGGTCATGCGGGCGCCCTATGGCGCTGATGCGTCGGAGGTGGGTGATGCCTACGAGGTGCTGATGCACGATGTGTTGACCGGTGATGGCACCTTGTTCTCGCGATCGGACGAGGTCGAGGAATCCTGGGAAATCATCGAGCCGATCCTGCAGGCATGGGAAGATCGCGTTTCGATCGAGCGCTATCGTGCCGGCACCTGGGATATCGCCGCGATGGACACACTTGCCAGTGACTGTGCCTGCGGTTGGCACAAGCCCAGCTAATCGTGACGACACGTGACGTTTATGCAGACGCGGAAGCTGTAGCCAGGGCCGCAGCCGATTATCTGCACGAAAAAATCAGGGCTTGTCTTGCTGATAAGGATTACTGCCATGTCGCCTTGCCTGGCGGCAGCACGCCCGGGCGATGCCTGGAACTGCTGGCAGATAAAGAGCTCGCCTGGGTCAAGATACATTGGTATCTCGGTGACGAACGTTGTTATCCGGCCGGTCATCCCGAACGCAATGACAGCATGATACAACAGCGGTTCTGGTCCAAAATCGCAACGCCATCCGACAGGCTGCATCCGATTCCGGCAGACCTCGGGCCGGAAGCGGCCGCAGATAGATATGCCCGCCTGATCAGTCAGATTGGCCCGCTTGATATCATAATCCTCGGCATGGGCGAAGACGGACACACCGCGAGTCTGTTTCCAGGAAATCCGGCGGTCGAGGACAGACGCGCGGTCGTGCCGGTCTTCAATGCCCCCAAGCCACCTGCCGAGAGAGTATCGCTGGGTCTGGTAACATTGCAGCAGGCTGCCCAACGTGTCGTATTGGTGACCGGTGAAAACAAACGAGCGGCGTTGGCGCGAATCGATCGGGGTGAGACCTTGCCGATTGGCCTGATAGGCCAGGCACGCTGGTTCGTCGATCGGGCGGCCGCGTATCAACCGACTAAGGACATGCTATGAGAACTGAAGATGGCGGGCTCTATATTCTGCTACTGAGTATCCACGGTCTGATCCGGGGGCGCGATCTTGAGCTCGGTCGCGATGCGGATACCGGTGGTCAGACAAAATACGTCGTAGAACTTTTGAACGCGCTGGGTTCGAGGCCTGAGGTGGCGCGGGCTGACTTGATGACCCGGCGCGTCGTCGACCCACACGTCAGCGAAGACTATGCTGAAGCTATTGAGTCGTTGTCCGACAAGACGAGCATCGTGCGCATCGAATGCGGCGAGCAGGCTTATTTGCCCAAAGAGGCGTTGTGGGATTCTCTCGACAGTTTTGCAGACAATGCTCTGGACTATCTCAACCGCCAGGAGCGCCTTCCCGACATTATACACACCCATTACGCGGACGCCGGTTATGTCGGTACGCGTCTGTCTCACCAGCTCAATATCCCATTGATTCATACCGGCCACTCCTTGGGTCGGATCAAGCGAAAACGTCTGCTCGCAGGCGGGATGAAGAGCGATGCGATCGAACAACGGTATAACATATCTCGACGCATCAATGCTGAGGAAGAAACGCTGGGCGTCGCCGAGCGCGTGATCACCAGTACGAATCAGGAGATTTTCGAGCAGTACGGTTTGTACGACTATTACCGACCGGACAACATGCGGGTGGTGCCACCGGGCACGGACCTGGAGAAGTTTTTCCCGCCGCGCCAGGATGAGCGCGACAGCATCATATTCCGCGAGATCGCCCGTTTTCTGCGCCACCCCGACAAGCCGTTGATTCTCGCCTTGTCGCGGCCAGACCAGAGAAAAAACATCAAGACCCTGGTCGAGGCCTATGGCGAGTCTGGAGAGCTCAACGAGATTGCGAATCTGGTGATCATCGCCGGCAATCGTGATGATATCAACGACATGGACGCCGGTGCCCAGGAAGTGCTGACCGACCTTTTGTTGACCATCGATTCGTATGATCTTTACGGCAAGGTGGCTTATCCGAAGCACCACCATCCGGACGATGTTCCGGTGATCTATCGGCTGGCCGCAGCGTCCGGAGGCGTCTTCATCAATCCAGCTCTGACCGAGCCTTTCGGCTTGACGCTGATCGAAGCAGCTGCCTCTGGCCTGCCGATAGTGGCCACCGAAGATGGCGGCCCGACGGATATCATCAACAACTGCCACAATGGCTATTTGATCGATCCACTCGACAAGACCGCCATGGCAGAAAAGCTACTGAAAGTACTGGACGACGAGGATAATCATAAACGCCTCGCGCATAATGGTATCAAGGGTGTGCGTGAGCACTATTCCTGGCAGGCGCATGCGGACAAATACCTCAGATTGATACAGCCCGTGGTTGACAAGAGCGAGCCGTTGACGCGGATGGAGCTGAAACGCCGCCCGATGCTTTATCACGATCGCGCGCTGTTCACCGATCTTGATCAGAATCTGCTCGGCAATCCGGAATCTTTGGAAGAATTTATAAGCGTGATCCAGGATAATAGGCGTTGTACCACCTTCGGCATAGCGACAGGACGCCGGCTGGATTCTGCGTTGAAAGTGTTGAGGAAATATCATATTCCGCTGCCGGATGTGCTGATCACCAGTCTGGGCACCGAAATCTACTACATGCCGAGCTTGAATCAGGATACAGCATGGTCGAATCACATCGATCATAGCTGGCGCCGCAAGGCGGTCAGGCGCGTGCTCGATGAGCTACCGGGCCTGAACCTACAACCCAAGACTGAACAAAGCCAATTCAAGGTCAGTTATTACTATGATCCTGCGGTCGCACCCGATGTGGACGAAATAGTTCACCTGTTGCATCAACACGAACAGACGGTGCACCTCGTGCTCGCTTTCGGACAGTACCTGGATGTTGTGCCAGCCAGAGCATCGAAAGGATTTGCGTTGCGCTGGTTTGCCGAAATGTGGGGGATTCCACTGGATCATATCCTGGCTGCCGGCGGCTCTGGCGCGGATGAGGATATGATGCGAGGCAATGCGAAAGCGGTCGTCGTCGCGAACCGCCACCACGAGGAACTATCCGAGCTCACTGACACCGAAAATATCTATTTCGCCGAAAAACCCTATGCGGCAGGTATTTTGCAGGCGATCCAGCACTATGACTTTTTCCGCGACTGCAAGGTGAACATTTGATGCCTACAAGATTACTGCTATGTACTGACCTGGATCGAACCCTGATCCCGAACGGCCCGCAGCCGGAATCAGAGAGCGCGCGCGAAAAGTTCAATGCGTTGGTGGCTTCTCCGGACATTACGCTGGTCTACGTCACCGGCCGCGATCGGCGTTTGGTCGAGGATGCGGTTTCCGAGTATCATTTGCCGCAGCCCGACTATGTTATTGCGGACGTCGGCTCCACAATATACCGCCTGGAGCAAGCCATTTGGTACCAATTGGAAGACTGGGACCAGAAAATCTCGGCAGACTGGCTGGGCAAATCACACGATGAAATCAATTTGCTGTTCGCTGAATTGCCGCATTTGAAACTGCAGGAAGCCTCCAAGCAAAACACCTTCAAACTCAGTTACTATTTATCACTTGATGTTGATCAACGTGCCTTGATGTCTGAGATGCATAAAATCCTTTTAGGTCAGCATCTCAGGGCGAGCCTGATATGGAGTGTTGACGAAATTTCCGATATCGGTCTGCTCGATGTCCTGCCCGCAGGCGCCAGCAAGCGTCATGCCATTGAGTTTTTGATGGAGCATCTCGATTTTGATCTGTCGAATACCCTTTTCGCCGGTGACAGTGGCAACGATCTGGCGGTCATGACCAGCCCGATAAAGTCGATTCTGGTCGCCAATGCCAGTGAGGAAGTGCGCGACGAGGCACAGCAGCACGCGCTGAATTTGGGGCTGGTCGAAGCGCTTTATCTGGCCAGGGGTGGCCTTCTCGGCATGAACGGCAATTATTGCGCTGGTGTGCTCGAGGGCATCGTACACTACCTGCCGGCGTTCAAGGCCAAGATGGGTGAAGCACATGAGTGACACGCATCATTCGAGTCCGGTGATTTTCGGCGAGGTTCTGTTCGACTGCTTCCCTGACGGTAACACCGTGCTGGGAGGAGCGCCGTTCAACGTTGCCTGGCATCTGCAGGCTTTCGGCCTGTCTCCGCTGGTGATCTCGAGTATCGGCGATGATGAGCTGGGTCAACAGGTCGAATCGGCGATGATTGACTGGCGCATGACCACGAGCGGATTACAGCATGATGCATCGCATCCCACCGGCAGCGTCAACATCGAATTCATCGATGGCGAGCCCAGCTACAGCATCGTCGAACATCGGGCCTACGATTACATCGATGCCGCCACTCTGCCAGCGATGCCCGAGAAGAGTTTACTCTATCATGGCACACTGGCTCTGCGTAATCCGATCTCACGCGAAGCGCTGGCCGCGCTGAAAGCGCAGCGAACGGATACACTGTTCATGGATGTCAACTTGCGTGATCCCTGGTGGCAGAGGAGTACCGTCCTGCAACTTGTCGATGATGCCGAATGGGTGAAGCTGAACAAGGATGAACTGCTTCAGTTGAGCGAGGCATCGAGCGAGTTAGAACAGCAGGCGGATGCCTTCATTCGGTCCTATAGCCTGAAAGGTCTGGTCGTGACCCTCGGCGACAAGGGTGCTTTTGCAATGACAGCAGATGGCCAATATGCCAATGTGTCGCCGTCGCGCACAGAGCAGGTGGTCGACACGGTAGGAGCGGGCGATGCTTTCACTTCGGTGCTGATTACCGGTCTGACCTACCAATGGCCGCTCGAGCAGATCCTCCGGAGAGCACAAGAATTTGCTTCGATGATTGTCGGGCGCCAGGGAGCAACCGTGCACGATCGAGATTTTTACCAGGCAATGATTACTGACTGGGGCTTGTAAGAGCTTCGTCAGCATCGCGACGCGCCATGCACCCCATCTTTTGATTACCCGATTGAACTAGCCGCAATGTACGAACAGGTCTCGCACTCATTACTCAATGAGATAATGACAGAACTGAAGCCGGATATTAAAAAGGAGAGCATACGCCACTTTTATACCCGGCTCGGTGCCAATTTCTACTCGATCTACACGCTGTTCCATTACTTGTACGGCGACCGTGATGATTTCAGGAAGCAGGCGCAGCGACTGGTCGAAACCATGGCTCGTCAGTACATTCTGCGTCCGGACGAATTCAAGCGCAGAGATATCGAACGCGAAAGAGACCATAACTGGTTCCTGAGTCAGGAATGGGTTGGCATGGCGCTCTACAGCGATGGCTTCGCTGGCGACCTGAAGACACTGACTACACGAGCGTCTTATTTTCAGGATCTCGGCGTGAACATGGTGCATGTGATGCCGATCATGGCCTGCCCGAGCGGGCACAGTGATGGTGGCTATGCGGTCAGCGACTATCGCCAGGTCGATCAGCGCGTCGGCAACTTGGACGACCTCGATGAACTCGCGCAGGAGCTCAGAAAGCGCGATATTCTGCTAACGCTCGATGTTGTCCTCAACCATACCTCCGATGAACACGAGTGGGCCCTCAGAGCGAAGCAGGGCGAGGACAAATACCAGGACTATTACTACGTCTTTCCGAACCGTGAAATTCCGGACATGTTCGAACAAACCATGCCCGAAATTTTTCCGGATACCGCGCCCGGCAATTTTACCTGGATCGACGGTATGGACAAATGGGTCATGACGGTATTCAAGAATTACCAGTGGGACCTGAACTACAGCAATCCGGCCGTGTTCATCGAAATGCTCGACATCATCCTGTTTTGGGCGAATCATGGCGCCGACATCGTACGCCTGGACGCGGTCGCGTTTCTGTGGAAAAAGATTGGCAGCACCTGTCAGAACGAACGTGAAGCGCACCTGATATTGCAGTTGATGAAAGACTGTTGCCAGGTCACCGCGCCTGGCGTGCTGTTCATCGCGGAGGCCATCGTCGCACCAGTCGAAGTGGCCAAATATTTTGGTGAGGATGCGATCAACGCCAAGGAGTGTGAAATTGCTTACAACGCCACTTTCATGGCACTGCTCTGGGATGCGGTAGCGACAAAGACCACCCAACTGCTGAATCAGGGCATCAAGAGCCTGCCGGTGAAGCTCGAACGGGCGACCTGGCTGAATTACATTCGGTGCCACGATGATATCGGTCTGGGCTTCGATGATGCCGACATCCGGCTGGCCGGTTACGATCCAGTTCCTCACCGGCGCTTTCTGATCGACTACTTCACCGGTGAGTATCCGAACTCGTTCGCACGCGGCATGCCGTTCGGTCATAACGCCAAGACCGGTGATGCGCGCATCTCCGGATCGCTGGCTTCACTGGTCGGTCTCGAGGTCGCGTTGGAGCGGGGCGATCCCAAGGAAATCGATGATGCGATCAAAGTGATTATTCTGTTGCACGGCATGATCATGTCGTTCGGTGGCATACCGCTGCTTTACTATGGTGATGAGATTGGAACGACCAATGATTACCGCTACGTCGAAGATGAGCGCAAGTCGGGCGACACCCGCTGGATGCATCGCCCGACCTTCAACTGGGTTAAAGCGGAGCTGCGAAACAGCCACAACACCACCGAGAACCGAATATTCCAGGCACTGAAGAAAATGATCGCTGTGCGCAAGGAGACGCCCGCTTTCGCTGATTTCAACAACCGTGAACTGCGCGATAGCGGCAACCCCCATCTGTTCTCCTTCTGCCGTATCAATCCCTACCATGTTTCCGACAGGGTGCTCGTCGTCGGCAACTTCGATGCGCGCCCGCAACATATGGAGGTCAGTGACATCATCCAGACCGGTTTCGTGCAGCAAACGCAGCTCTATGATCTTTACAGCGGAGAAAAACCGGCGATGTTCAAGAATGCACTGGTGATCCCGCCGTACCGTTTCTACTGGCTGCAGGCGCGCTGACGGATTTTCACCGCAAAGGCGCAAAGAACGGAAAGAGATTGTCGGCGCTTGGGGCTTTTGTGTAAAACGCAGAGAGCGCGGAGACGCAGAGTACGCAGAGTTTTTCTGGGGTGGTTCGTGCGCTGCGCGCACAAATACCGGCTGGGACGGGGTTGCTACCGCCCGATGCTGCAATACGACTCATGAAGACAACTATAGTCAGCATTTCTCTGCGACCTCTGTGTCTCTGCGGCCTCTGCGATCTTATAGTTGTTCATCCCGTGCGACACGACCCAGCATTACGGCGTCGTGCACCAAAGTCGTGCAAAATGTGCTGGTGGGATGCAGTCGTTGGCCCAGTGCTCTGCGCGGATGCGGCAGGAATCCGCTATCTGGGCAGAAAAGTCTGGAACATTTCTTGCAACACCTGAGCGAGCTAGCTCGGGCTGGGGAGGACCATGGCGGTTCGCTTGATCATTGGCGATTTTGGTCATTTGCCTAAGAGAAAGCCTGCGCGTAAAGTAACGAGTCAACTTCCTGAGTCGAAAAAAACACTGTGAGACAGGTCTCAACGGAATCGTTTCAAGCCAAGTCTGCGCCGCTGTGCGAGCGCTATGCAGCCACGACCGGGCACGATGAAATGTGTGCTCGGGATGGAGGCATACGCTCTCATTGGCATTATCTGATGCGTGCGTTGAACGATATGGGCAGCGCGGAGTTGCAACATCGGCGCGAGGAAGCCTGGCGGCTGGTCCGCGAAAACGATGTGACCTACAACATCTACGGCGATCCAGGCGGTATGGGCCGTCCGTGGAAACTCGATCTGGTGCCATTATTGATCGAAAGCGAGGAATGGCGAACGATAGAAACCGGTCTGATGCAGCGTGCTGAGCTGCTCAATCTTGTGCTGCAAGATATCTACGGACCGCGTGAGCTGATTCGCAAAGGCGTGATCCCACCCGAACTGGTATACGGCCATGAAGGTTTCCTGTACCCCTGTTTCAATATGCCTATGCCCGGGTCGCGCGCACTGACTTTTTACGCGGCGGACCTGGTCCGGGATGTCGAGGGGCGGATCAGCATCCTGAGTGATCGCGCCCAAGCACCTTCGGGGGCCGGTTATGCGCTCGAAAACAGGCTGGTGATATCCCGTGTGCTGCCCAGCCTGTTTCGTGATTCCCATACACACCGGCTCGCCAATTTCTTTCGCAAGGCACGCCATGCGCTGAACAAAATGTCGCCTCGCCAGGGCGACGAACCCAATATCGTGCTGATGAGCCCTGGGCCTGCAAACGAAGCCTACTTCGAGCACGCGTATCTGGCTAATTATCTCGGATATACCCTGGTCGAGGGTGGTGACCTGACGGTGCGCGATGGCCGCGTCTGGCTGACCACGTTAGAGGGTCTGCGCCCGGTCGACGTGATCCTGCGCCGAATGGATGATTCTTATTGCGACCCGGTCGAGCTGCGGGATGATTCCTACCTGGGGGTGCCGGGTCTGACCAATGTCGCGCGTGGTGGCAATGTCGGCGTCGCGAACCCCCTCGGCAGCGGTGTTCTCGAGAACCCGGCATTGCTCTCGCTGCTGCCGAAATTGTCGAAGGTCCTGCTCGGTGAATCGCTGCGCATTCCGTCGGTGCCGGTCTGGTGGTGCGGCGACCGTTCCCAGTGTGATTATGTCCTATCCAATCTACAGCACATGGTGATTAAGCCTATTCATGCTGGCGTCGGATTCAGGTTCGTCTTTGGATCCGAGCTTGCGGAAACGGAGTTGGAGTTGTTGCGTCAGCGAATCAAGGCCAAGCCGCACCTGTATACCGGCCAGGAAATGCTTTCGATGTCCACGGTGCCGGTGTTGTTGAAAGACGGATTGCAGCCACGCCACACGGTATTGCGCAGTTTCCTGGTTGCCGATCAGAACGATTATATGGTGATGCCGGGTGGACTGACGCGGGTGTCTTCCGAGGAACACAAGCTGGTGGTGTCCAATCAGGCTGGTGGCATCAGCAAAGACACCTGGGTGCTCGCGACCGAGCCCGAGAAATTCGTCAGCCTGCTGACCGAGCGCAGACAGGCGCGGCTGGCGCCGGACAGGGGTGGTGAGGTACCCGCCCGTGTTGCCGATAATATGTTCTGGGTGGGGCGCTATGCTGAGCGCGCGGAGTTCAACAGCCGCGTGTTGAGGCTGACACTGCAGTTTCTCGAGACCGGTGAAGGCCAGGAGACCCTGGCGTTCCGGCGGCTTCTCTACGCGGTGACGCATCTGACCACGACATTCCCGGGTTTTACCAATCAGTCAGTGCTGAACGATTTTGGCCAAATCGAAGCCGAATTGCTCGCAGTCATTTCCGACGGCATGAAGAATGGAAGTCTGGTGCAGACGCTGAACGCGTTGCTGCGCTCGGCAAGGTCGGTGCGCGATCGCCTGTCCTCTGATACCTGGCGAATTATCAATATCATTGATAAAGAGTTGTACTCGCTGCGTGCGATCACAACGAAAAACCTGGTCGATGCCCTCGACGAACTGGACAGTGTGGTTACCGCGCTGACCGCGTTTTCGGGACTGACGCTCGAGAACATGAACCGCGGGCGCAGCTGGCGTTTCCTGGACACCGGTCGCCGATTGGAGCGGGCGCTGCAAGTCACCCGTTTGCTGCAATCGACGCACATCGAAGCTGCCGATGAAGAAGAACAGATTTTGTTGTCCGATTCGATGCTGACGATCGTGGACAGCCTGATGACCTACCGGCGGCGTTTCCGTTATGGCATCAAGATACCGGAGCTATTCGAGGTGGTCATCTATGATGAAAACAATCCACGCTCGCTTGCATACCAGCTCTCGACACTGGAGCAGCATGTCACCGGACTGCCCCGACACAGCGATGGCGGCAGCCGCACGGAACTCGAGCGGCTGGGTCTGGAAACCGCGACAATGGTCAGACTGGCTGACGTCAATCGCCTGGCGCAGCTGAACCAAGCAACGAATCGCCGCGATACGCTGGAGACCTTTTTGAATGTGCTCAACACGCGCTTGCCGGCCCTGTCCGATGCGCTGACGGCAAGCTATTTCCGCGTTGCAGAAACACCGCATCAGTTGGTTCAGCTGCGTACCCGGCCCGAAGCATGAAGTATCGTGTCACCCACAGCACCACCTATAACTACAGCCGGAACGTGACGCTGTGCCACAATGTCGCGCATCTGATGCCGCGCAATACGCCGCAACAGACCTGCTACTACAGCGAACTCAAGATTGCACCGCTACCCATTACCGTCAACGAGTGGGCTGACCTGTTTGGCAACCGCCAGGCCAGTTTCAGCATTCAGGATCCGCACCACCAGCTGGTGGTAACGGCAATCAGTGAGGTCGATATCCTGTCAGCAGGTTCGTTGCTGGATAATGCTTTTCCGATCAGCTGGGAACAAGCAGTGAATCATATGCAGACTGTGACTGACCCTGAAACGATGGATGCGCGGCTGTATCTGCTCGAATCTGACTTTGTCGAATTCAGCGCTGAGGTTGATGCCTATACCGGGCTGTCTTTCTCGCCGAATCGGCCCGTGCTCGAGGCCGTGGAGGACTTGATGCACCGCATCTACCAGGATTTTGCTTACGTACCCGGCTTCAGTTCGATCGCCACACCACTGGAGGAAGTGCTCAGGCACCGCAAGGGCGTATGCCAGGATTTTGCCCATCTGGCGATAGCTTGCCTGCGAATGCGGGGTTTGGCTGCCCGTTATGTCAGTGGCTATCTCGAAACGATACCGCCTGCGGGGAGCCAGCGCCTGATCGGCGCGGATGCGTCACATGCCTGGTTCAGTGTGTTCGTACCGCACCAGGGCTGGGTCGATTTTGACCCAACTAACGCGCAAATACCCAACGAGCAGCACATCACCGTGGCCTGGGGCAGGGATTACGGTGACGTCGCACCGCTCAAAGGCGTGGTCTTCGGCGGGGGCGACAAAAACAAACTGCAAGTCTCCGTCGACGTCGAAAGAATCTGATTCGCTGATTTCTCAACGCAAAGGCGCAGAGACGCAGAGGGCGCGAAGAGGAATTTTTTTGTTTCAGAATCGGCGGTAGGGTGCGCCGCGCGCACCGCAGCAGCCTACCAAGCGGTGCGTGCTGTACACCCAGGGTCCTTTCGGGCGTCTTCTGCTGCCGTGCAGTGAGTTCTGCGATCTGAACAAACAACGAGTTTTTCTTTGCGCTCTCTGCGTCTCTGCGCCCTCTGCGTTGCCTACAAGCCCGAAAGCCGGCTACCAGGCGGTGCGCACGGCGCACCCTACGGCGTTGGCCGCGAGCGAACCAGCGTATCGCGCGCAATTCGCGGCTAAAGCCGCTCCTACATTTGAAATCTCAGGAAAGACCGCTCAATGATTTTCGGTTCATGGTGCGCATGGCGCACCCTACGAATCCCGCGGGCGGTCATGCTGGCTCTCAGTGAGTTCTCCAATCTCAGCAAACAACCAGTTTTCCTCTGCGCTCTTTGCGTCTCTGCGCCTTTGCGTTAAAACAACCTGCCCGACGAGGTGAATCACCCCGGGGCGATATTGCCACCGTTGGTTTCGACTTGGGCCTGCGCCTGCAGCTCGAGCAGCTCTTCTTCGACGCCGGCCGCATGGGTCAATTCGGCGACATTTTGTTTGGTGAAAAAGCCGTTGAAGTTGCCGAAACGTTGCACGTATTCGACGATCAATGAAGAATGCTCGGACGCGCTGGAGAAGATCTGCTTTAGCCCGTCTTCCTTGGAGCCGATCACATCGAGCAGGAAGTTTCGACCCTGTGAGGCGATCTGTTCGACGACGAACTCGATGTTTTCCTTGCCATGACGCTCACCATCGCTGACCGCCAGCGCGATATGATGCAGCCTTGGCCCATAGTTGCGCACAAAGGTCTCGGTTGGCGAGGGCAGCTTTTCCAGGTGATTGACGAAATATGGCGTATTGTTAGCGGTGAACACCTTCGCCGGGCTGAACAGCTCGTTCGAGTAATGTGTGCTCTTGGTCACATTGGTCGAGGAATTCTGATCGTGTATGTCATAGGATCCCCAGTAGTAGTAGCTGGACAACGACAGCCATTCGAGTATCGCGACTTCGCGGTTCTGACTGTAGATCCGTGTTGCGAGATGATCGATCGGCTGGATCAGATCGGTGATTTCCAGCTCCTCCTGCAAAGCCTTGGCTGCGAGGTACACTTCCTGTACATCGTCACGAATCGAACTCATGCCCAGCGAATAAGTGCGAATCTGATCGATCGGTCGCTCCATGTAGGCGACGATGTTGTGCGTGTACGGTGATGGTTTGCTGATCGCCAGATTGCCGGGCAGCTGCAGTCGACGAATCTGATCCTGGGAGAAGAATCGGAATTCGCGCGCCTTCTGGCATTCGACGACATCGTGAAGGTTGGTGACACGCAGAATCTCGCCCATGTAACGGCTGTTCGGTTTGCGCATCCCGATCGGGTAGACTTCATTCAGGCTGCGAAATATGCCATGGATTGCCGGATCCTTGACTTCTCGGACCAGGAAATCCGGGGAGTTCATGTCGATGCGCAGAATGTGCGTCCAGTGGTCCTCGCTCTCCAGCGTCACCAGGTAATGGTAGGGCGTCATCAGCGCCAGTTCGCCGATATATCTGATCGAATGACCCGGATCGACCGTGATCATGATCGCATCGATCTCGTGAACCATATCGGTCAAGCCGCTGCGGTCGCGTTCTTCCAGCAAGCGCACCAGGTACTCTTCAAAAAAGTCTGAATTAAGTTTGTCACCGTGGCGGGTGAAGGATAAGGATTGAGTCATGTTCCGATTGTTTATTTTGAAAAAAGTAGAATACAAAATCTTTAGTGCACCAGCAAAAAACACGCCAACAA
>JARFQK010000422.1 GCA_029287815.1 Gammaproteobacteria bacterium | reverse complement strand
CGACACGGTGATCGTGTTGAAGACCACGCTCTTGCCACCAGCCTGGTCAACGCCCTTGCCGGCCTCCTCCGCCAGCAGATTGATATGCATATTGCAGGGTGTGACCATACTCCAGGTCGAAGCAATACCGACCTGCGGTCTGCGGAAGTCCTCGTCCGTAAAGCCCACTGCGTGCAACATGGCTCTGCTTGGTGCCTGTTTGACACCATCGACGATCACAGAAGAATATTTACGTTTTTTGTCGTTTGCCATCAGTCCTTACCAAAGAATTGCGCTATTTTCTGCCATTTGCGGTCAAAAGACGGGTATATTACAGCAACTGCGGAATTATTCAGAACTTCCTGGACTGCATGAATATGCTACGATCCGGCTCAAGCGCCATGCGCGAGAGTATGTGCAAGCAGCGAAATGTTTTTTTGGATTCATGGCTCAAGTAGGCGCTCGTCCGCTTCGCTCATGATGCGGGCCAACAGTAAGTATCTGAAAAAAGACAACCATGAACTCATCGAGCAACACATAGGTGATAAGGAGCAAGACGTTTGAACAAAACACCTGACATCAGCGAACACGTTGCGTGGTTCAGAAACTCAGCACCGTATATTCATGCACACAGGGGCAAGACAGTTGTCGTGCTGTTTGGCGGCGAAGCGGTCGAAAACGACTCATTTCATCATCTTATCAATGATTTCGCATTGCTCGGGAGCCTGGGCGTGCGCCTCGTGCTGGTCCATGGGGCGCGGCCACAAATCGAGCATCAGCTCAAAACACTCGGTATCGAGTCGGAATTCGTCAACGGTTTGCGCATCACCACAGCCGACGCGATGCCAGGTGTCGCACAGGCTGCCGGTCAGGTCAGGATGATCATCGAGTCGCAACTCTCGATGGGTCTGCCGAATACCCCGATGGCCGAGGCGTCAGTGCAGGTTGTCTCGGGAAACTTCGTCACCGCACAGCCCTACGGCATCATCAATGGTGTCGATTATTGCCAAACCGGCAACGTCAGGAATGTCGATGCCGATGCGATAGAGGCGCAGTTGGAACTGGGCAATGTGGTGCTGGCTTCGCCGATTGGCTATTCGCCGACCGGCGAGATCTTCAACCTGCGCGCCGAGGATGTTGCCACTGATATCGCGATTGCGCTGCATGCCGATAAACTGATCTTCGTGATGGAGACCATCGGAGTGATCGACCACCAGGGCGACGCCCTGCGTCAGCTGAACCTGCCCCAGGCCGAGCAGTGGCTGAAGACGCACGCCAAAGGCAACGAACAGCTGAGCCCGGAGGACGCCCGCGACACACAATCACATCTCGACAACGCGGCTCACGCTTGCAGGGGCGGCGTCCGTCGTGTCCACCTTCTCAGCCGCAACATCGATGGTTCGTTGTTGCTCGAACTCTACACCCGAGACGGCGTCGGCACGCTGGTGACTGCTGACAATTACGAAGGCCTGCGCCTGGCGACCATCGATGACATTGGCGGCATATTGGAGCTGATCACGCCACTCGAGGAAAAAGGCGCACTGGTTAAGCGTTCGCGCGAACAACTCGAGCTTGATGTCCACAATTTCACCGTGATCGAGCGCGACGGTATGATTATCGCCTGCGCCGCACTGTTTTGTTTCGAGATCGAGCAGGCCTGCGAACTGGCCTGTCTGGCGGTTCACTCCGACTATCAGGAACGCGGCCGCGGTAACGAACTGATGCAGCATATCGAATGGCAGGCACGCAAGAAGCACATGAAGGAAATGTTCACGATGACGACACAAGCCATGCACTGGTTCCTGGAGCGAGGATTCACTGAAGCGGATCCGGCAGACCTGCCGATGCAGAAACAACAACTCTATAACTATCAGCGCAAATCCAAGGTATTGCGCAAACCCCTGGGTTAGGGGCGAGAGTCAAGCAATCATGCCTGTTGTCCCCAGCTCGATCGAAGAGACCGTCCACATTGCGTTGCGTGAAGACATCGGTGACGGCGACCTTACCGCCGCGTTGATACCCGCGGATGCGGTGTCGCTCGCCAGCGTGATCAGCCGCGAAGCCTGTGTTTTCTGCGGCATGGACTGGTTTGAAGAGGTATACCGCCAGATCGATGACCAGGTATATATCGAATGGCATATCGATGATGGCGACGAGGCTGCCGCCGATGACACCCTCTGCAGCCTCAGCGGACCGTCCCGATCACTGCTGACCGGCGAACGCACTGCGCTGAATTTCATCCAGACCTTGTCGGGGACGGCGACGCTCGCGTCTCGCTACGCGCGTGCGGTCGCGGGCACCGAAGCCGTTGTGCTCGATACCCGCAAGACCATACCGGGTCTGCGCGCAGCGCAAAAATATGCGGTCGCTTGTGGTGGCTGCCAAAACCACCGCATGGGCCTGTTCGATGCAATCCTGATCAAGGAGAACCACATTCTGGCGGCCGGCAGTATCGCATCGGCGGTGGAGCAGGCACGTTTCCATAGCCCCGGCTACTCGGTCGAAATTGAAGTCGAATCGCTGTCCCAGCTCGAGCAGGCACTGACTGCTGGCGCGGACCGCGTGCTGCTCGATAATTTCACACTGGATGAAACACGACACGCAGTCGAACGCTGTCATGGTAAAATCTTGCTGGAAGCGTCGGGCGGCATAACCCTGGAAAATATCCGCGATTACGCCAGCACCGGTGTGGATTTTATTTCGACTGGCGCATTGACCAAGGACATCATTGCGATCGATCTTTCAATGCGCTTCACTATGTAATTTGTGTAGGTATGCATCGAATCAGAATCAGCTACCGACTGGTGCTGCTCAGTCTGGTTGTGACAACTGGTAGTATTTTCACGCTGTTCTTTCAACGCGGCACGCTGCCGCCCAAAGGCCTGCAAAGCCATGTGACCCGCTGGTGGCACCGCAATATTGCGAACAGCCTCGATGTCAAGATCAGCGTCTACGGCACACCGCGCCAGGAAGCTACCCTGTTTATCAGCAATCATGTCTCACCATTCGATATTACCGCGCTCGGTAGCGTCCTGCCGGTCCGTTTCCTGTCGAAAGTCGAAGTGAAACGCTGGCCTCTGCTCGGCTGGCTTGCGACTCGCGCCGGCACTTTGTACATACCTCGCGGTGGTCGACAAGCGGCCAGTAATGCCAACAAAGCCATGGCTGAAGCCTTGGCAGAGGGGCATAACGTGATGCTGTTCGCCGAAGGCACCATCACCGATGGCCGCGTCCGGAGATTTCATAGCCGGCTGATGCAGAGCGCGGTCGACAGCAGCAGTTACGTACAACCGGTCGCAATCCGCTATCCCTGCCCCGAGGGCAACAGGGTGCATTCAGATGCACTGATGACAGACGACATATCATTTGCGGACGCTGCAAAACGACTGATCAGCTCCAGACAACTCGAAGTGGAGCTTTTCTTTGCCGAGGCGGTTAGCGCAGCGAACAAAAGCCGCGATGACCTTGCTCGCTACGCCGAGTCCACAGTGCGCCGGCTTATCGAAAGCTCCCCGGACTACGTTGCAGCAGCCGACCTAGGGCCAGAATCCAGTCAGATATCGCAATAGTCCGTCTATGGTCCACCAACAACAGCTTCGGTTCACCACGAGTGGACGCGGCACGCTCGATATCAGCCGCGAGATCGATCATGTGATTCGGCATTCGGGCGTTGCCCGGGGCATCTGCCAGATCTTCATACACCATACCAGTGCCTCATTGATTCTGTGCGAAAACGCTGACCCTGCGGTGCGATCGGACCTGGAGACCTTCATGAAAAAAATCGTTCCCGATGGCGACCGCATGTTCCAGCATACCGACGAAGGCCCGGACGACATGCCGGCCCACGTTCGTACCGTGTTGACGCAAAGTGCACTTTCGATTCCGGTCAACAACGGCAGGGATACTCTCGGCACCTGGCAGGGCGTCTATTTGTGGGAGCACCGCACGCACCCGCATCAACGCCGGGTGACGGTCACCGTAATCGGCGAATAGCTCGGGTTAACCGCAAAGGCGCAAAGGGCGCAAAGTTCTTGATCGTCAATGCGAGGAGCAACAGCGACGCGGCAACCTCTGAAATCTTGCGTGAGTATCGAAAGATTGCTTCGCTCGCAATGGCCAAGAGCAAGGCGTCATTGCGAGGAGCGACAGCGACGCGGCAATCTCGGTCAGGCTCGCGACAACACTCAATCATCTCTGCGTCCTTTGCGTCTTCGCGCCTTTGCGTTAGATCAAAAGCGCTAAGGACGCTAAGCTAATTTGGTTTGGGTGATCGTTAAGATTTTATCGTAAGCGGCTTCAGCCGCGAATTGCTGGCGGTTCCGTGGAACGTTCGCGGCTCAAGCCGCTCCTACGAGTAGTGCTTGAGACCGCACCACCCCAAACCCTTTTGCCTCTGCGTACTCTGCGCCTTTGCGGTTCAAAACACTTAAACGACCTGGTTCCGTGGCTGGCCTGCTTTGAATGCCTCGATATTCAACGCAATTTCGTTGATCAGGCGCTGCCTGGATTCGCGGCTGATCCACGCGATATGTGGCGTGATGACCAGATTTGGTAAATTCGCGGAAAGCAGCGGATCATCCTCGGGTGGTGGCTCCTCGCGCAGCACATCCAGTCCAGCGCCACCGATTTGCCGTGTTAACAATGCATCAAGCAAAGCCTGTTCATCAACCAAGCCACCACGAGCGGCATTGATCAGTACCGCATCGGCTTTCATCAATGCCAACTCATCGGCAGCAATCAAGCCACGGTTTTCCTGCGTGAGTGGGCAATGCAAGGACAGCACGTCAACCTGTGGCAACAGTTGGTGCAGGGCGATGCGTTCCGGTCTGTCATCCTGCAGATTACGTCTCGCCAGCAGCACCCTCATACCCAGGGCTTCGGCGATACCAGCCACCGCCTTGCCGATCTCACCGTAGCCGACAATACCGATGGTTTTACCGGCAAGCTCGCGCACTGGATAGTCCAGCAGGCAGAAGAACCGGCTGCGACTCCATTCACCGCGCTTGACCGCATCAGTGTATTCAGACAATCGGGTAGTCAACGCCAACAGCAACGAGAACACGTGCTGCACGACCGACGCGGTAGCATAGCCGCGCACGTTGCAGACGGTGATATTGTTCCTGGCCGCTGAGGCAAGATCGATATTATTGGTTCCGGTGGCAGCGACACAAACCAACTTCAGTCGTTTCGCTTCAGACAGGTACTGATCGTTCAACACCACCTTGTTACTGACGACTACGTCGACATCGGCCAGCACCTTCGCGAGCTCCTTCGCGCTTACCAGACCATGCCACTGCCAGCTGTCCACGGCCGATGTGAGCATCGCCATGTCCAGGTCTGCGCGACCAACCGAATCGAGGTCGAGGAAAGCCGCATTCCAACTACCTCCATCCATCATAACGTTCGACTAATCCAGCGCCTCCATCTCGAAATCGGTTTTGGCGGCGCCACAGTCAGGACATTCCCAGTCCTCAGGCACATCCTCCCAGGCAGTGCCAGGTTCGATGCCGTGATCAGGATCACCGGCCTCCTCATCGTAGACGTATCCGCAGACTATACAAACCCATTTTCTAGATGCCATTAATATTTCCCATTGTCTAAAAGATGCGTTATTGTACACGTCCAAATAAGCAAAGAAACCACAGGAATGAATCACAAGTCCGAAGCCGATCAGCTGCTGCGCTCAGAGACGGCTTCACTACCCCAAAACAGAGAGACTTGCCATACCTGCAATCAGGAATAAACTAAGCTCGTGACCGAAAGCAAAACACCCGTTGTACTCTGTTTCTCCGGACTGGATCCCTCAGGTGGTGCTGGTATTCTCGCCGACATCGAAGCGATCAGCAGCCAGGGCGCACTATGCGCGCCTGTGATCACAGCCGCAACCGTGCAGGACACGCAGGATGTCATGTCGTTCGCACCAATGCCACCCGATCTGATCATCGAACAGGCGCGTGCGGTGCTCGAAGACATGCCGGTCGATGTGATAAAAATTGGCATGGTCGGCAGCACCGAGATCGCCGAGGCGATTCACTCGATTCTGATTGATTATCCCTCGCTCAAGGTCGTTTACGA
>JARFQK010000282.1 GCA_029287815.1 Gammaproteobacteria bacterium | reverse complement strand
TCGGGAGGCGGGACGACAGGGCTTGGATCCGAATGTCTGGCACAATAATGTTGAAATCCTGGTCGCTCGGGAAATCGGACGCGAGACTGTGCAGTATGTCGACAACATCTATAAGTACTATCTGAGTTATCGCCGGGTTGAACATCAACGAGCGAAGCGAGCCAAGCGCGCCAACAACTAAGAACAATAGGTCGCAGCTCTGCATCGAAGAGTCGTCCGGGATCACGGCTGAACCAAGTACGCGCCTGCCAAATAGGTTAACATTGAAGGCAAAAACCGATCCTGTAGGAAAGTCGAAACATGCGCAAGTTCAGACCGCGTACCAAGTACATTGTGATCATAGTCCTGCTGTTGATTGCGCTCATCGGCACGTGGTTCTATCAGGCGTTATACGGTTCCACCGCTGAGGCACTCCGGCGCGCAGAGAGCTTTCTGTTCACGCGCATGACCGTGGCCCAGCTCGGAGAACAAGGTGCGATGCGCTATTTCTTTATCACCAATCGAGCGAAAAGCGGTGATGACGAAGTCCTGGAAGACCGCTTCGGCAACGAGCGCGAGGCAGCCCTCAAATTCGGCCTGTTCGATACCCGGGTTGAGCCCAGCGTTGGCCTCGGCATGTTCATCAATCCGAGCGAGTGGTTCCAGACCGAGGAGATCGTGATCCAGAACATGGAAATGCTACAGCAGGAGGACTTCGTCGACCAGCTGCGCGAGCTGGTCGAGAAATCGCCGCGCCGATCACTGCTGATCGTGATCCACGGCTTCAGGGAGCGCTTCCCTTCGGCGTTGCGCAAAACGTCGTTCGTCGGCCACATCCTCGATATCAATTCGCCGGTGATGGTGTTTGACTGGCCCGGCGACCAGGGCTCGTCGCTGCGCGGTTACCGCCGCGCGCGCAACATCGCCGCTGAATCCGGCGCCGAACTGGCACAAACCCTTGAATTGATCGTACGCGATATTCAACCGGAGCGGCTCTGGCTGATCGCCAACAGCATGGGTGGCGAGGTCGTCGCGCATGCGTTTAGTCATTTATATCAGAATCCCGAATTTGCCGACGCCGATATCGAGATCGAGGACGTTGTGCTGACCGCGCCGGATGTCAGCCACGAGGAGTTCGATAATCAGTTCAAAAGCGAGATTACCAGCCTGACGCGAAACCTGACGGTTTACGTGTCGTCCAACGATCGCGCTCTGGTGATGAGCCGGCTCGTCAACCTCGGTGACACACGCCGCGGTGAAAGTACGCTGAGCACGGATATGCTGGACGAAGCTGCGCGCATCGCCGAAATGGTCGACCCGGACAGCGACCTGGTCACGCTGGTCGACGTGACCCCGGTCAACCGAACCCGCAACTTCCATAACTTCAGCCTGGAGACGCCGGAGTTTTTCGATGATCTGTTCTTACGCCTGACCAACGAACAGACGCCTTTTTCCCGTTCGCTGTATCGCCTGGAGACGCCAGCAGGCGAACACTACTGGGTCCTTACACCTGGACGATGATGGCGGCACAAGACAAATAAAAACCAATTCTGAGATCTGTTATGAAGAGCACCCATTCTTTTACCGGCCATCTAATCTCGGTCACATTTCTGGTGCTGATGACACTGCCTTTGCCGGGCTGCGGCGGTGCCGCACTCAAACCCTGGCACACCGAGAAACTGGATGAGGAATTCACACAGGACAAAAGCGAGGACGTTCAGAGCTTCGATGAATACCTGCAACTCGAAGATCGTCTGTTCAAACAGCTGGACGACAAAGTCTACGCACAGTCCGCGACCGGGCCCGAGCACAAGCTGGATCGCTACAGCAGCGGCAGCATCGCAGACCCACGCAAACAGCAACCCAACTGGAACCGCAGTTTCGAACTGGCCAGCGACAACCCCCAGGGCGCCGTGTTATTGATCCACGGCATGTCCGATTCGCCCTATTCGCTGCGCACGCTCGGCATGGCTCTCAACCAGCGCGGTTACTGGGTCGTCGGACTGCGCATGCCCGGCCACGGCACCGCACCCTCGGGCCTCCGATTCGTAGACCGCGAGGACATGACCGCTGCGGTAGGTATCGGCATGCGTCACCTGGACCGAAAGGGGAACGGCAAGCCGGTGCACGTGATCGGTTACTCGACCGGTGCCCCGTTGGCACTCGAGTTTGCGCTGGATGCACTGGAAGGCGAAACTTCGCCGGTACCGGGCAGCCTGATTCTGATCTCACCGGCCATCGGGATTCACCCGGCCGCCGGCTTTGCCAGCTTCAAGGACACCTTGTCGAACCTCCCAGGCCTTGATGGTCTTGCCTATACGCAGATCCAGCCCGAATTCGATCCGTACAAATACAACTCGTTCGCGACCAATGCGGCCGACTTGGTTCACGGCCTGACCCGCTCGGTCGCCACCCGAATCGAACAACGAGCCGCTGCCAGCCCGGAGATCGTGCTGCCACCTGTACTTGTATTCAAATCCACGGTCGATGCGACGGTGACAACAGAGGCTGTGGTCGACAACTTGCTCGAGCACCTGAAACCAAACCGCCACGAACTGGTGCTGTTCGATATCAACCGTTACGCTGCCGCCTATAGAATGCTCATTGACGACCCTGCCCCGCTGACCGACAGAGTATTGAAGGCGACCGATATGCCGTTTTCGGTGACGCTGGTGACCAACGAGAACCCGCAGAGCACGCGCGTCGTTAGCAAGCGCATCGAACCCTTCTCGCTGGATGCGACCAATGAGCAACAACTTGATCTTAGCTGGCCGCCAGGCGTGATATCGCTGTCACACGTGGCGCTGCCATTCGCGCCGGATGACTCGTTGTACGGACAAAGGGCCCCGGAGAATAAAGAGTTTCTGTTTCTCGGCCAGATGGCGATCCAGGGTGAACGCGGCTTGCTGACGATACCATCCGACTGGATGTTCCGCCTGCGCTACAATCCGTTTTACGACTATCTTGAGCATCGCACGTTGGAATGGATAAACAATACCAACGAGAGGACACGATAAAGCGCGACTAAGCTAGTTACGCAATTGATTCAACGCAAAAGGTTAATCAGGTCTTCTCTGTGTCGTCCGGTGATCATGGTTTATGTTTGCAAGGTCGCATCGTGATAGCTTGTTACGGCGTTACGTAATGAATAAGGTATAGCAACAGCCATTGGATAGTGAGGAAAACGATGATAAGACCTGACAATTCGTTCCCAGTATTCATCGTCAGCGATCTTCAGACAGCGAAGGCGTTTTACTCGGAAAACCTCGGATTTGGCGTCGCCTTCGAAAACGACTGGTATCTTCACCTCGTATCGGAGTCCGGCGTGCAGTTGGGTTTTCTTTTGCCTGACCAGCCGACGCAGCCAGAGATATTTCATCCAGCTTATCCAGGCAACGGTGTGATCTTCAGTCTCGAGGTCGATGATGCCGATGAGGCATATGCGTTCGCGCAGAGTCGATCACTGAATATCGTGCTCGAGCTGCGTTCGGAGGAATGGGGACAGCGACACTTCTGTGTCGAGGACCCGAATGGGATTCATCTGGATATCGTGCAGGCCATAACGCCGAGCGAGGAATACCAGCAAGGCTATCAGTGAAGAAGCTGAACTGACGCAAAGGCCGCAGAGCCGCAGAGTGCGCTGAGGTGTTTTTTGTCCGCCACGCGCACCGCGATGAGATCGAGAAGGATAAATCCGCCGATAACAGAGGCGGTTGCGTCGTTGACGGTATTTGTGGTCTCCGATCCTTGAGCGGAATTTATGGTGCGCACGGCGCAGCCTACCGCGCTTGGATGCGGTGACTCAGCAAAAGCGCAAGATTCAGAGGATTGCTGCGTCGCTATCGCTGCTCGCAATGACGAGCAAGTGTGGCCGCAGTGAGCTTGATCCCCGTGGTCGAGATGACCAATATCAGCACCCAGAAAAGTATTTCTTAGCGCCCTCTGCGTCTTTGCGCCTTTGCGTTGAAAACAAGGGCTGCTGAATAGGAGAGGTCATTCGAAAATTCGCTCCCACCAGCGCCTTCGACTGGCGGTCGGGTAGAGCGCTTCTTCGAGTTCGATCGGAGGAATTCTCGACAGGATCCAGCCGGGCAACGGCGGCTTTTCACTGTAGCCACAGGAAACGCCGAGGTTGTGTGGATCGAAGATCTTGATATAGCTTGGATGTTCCCTGCTATCGGTGTAGACGATACCGCAATAGTCCTCATCGTGTTCGCGGCGCAGCAAGGTATCGATTTCATCGATAAACGTGACCAGAACGTCCTTTTCTATCGGGGACTCAGGTGGCGTGTCGCCGACATGATAGATATACCAACCGTCATCGGCCTGCTGTTTAAAGTCTTCCCAGAATTCATCGAGCTGATGCCAGCGCATCAATGACGTAAAGCGGCCCCTGAATGCATCGAGGTAATTTTGCTGTTGAGATGTCTGCATATAGGTATGGCTGGATTTGATGTAAGCCGTTCAGTTCAACGTCAGGCTATTGACCCACACCCTGAGCTGGGTGATGCTTTTTTTCAGATAGCTATCGTCTTTAAAGGTACAGGCCATCATCGCAACACCCTGCATCCTCGCCAACATATCCATGGCTTTGTCATCGCCATCGCAA
>JARFQK010000194.1 GCA_029287815.1 Gammaproteobacteria bacterium | reverse complement strand
GGATGCGTTCGGAGCCGGTGAAATACTGCTCACCAGCATGGACCGTGATGGTACGCGCAAGGGCTTTGATCTGGATCTGACCCGGACGGTTGCTGAGGCAGTGTCGGTACCGGTGATTGCGTCTGGTGGCGTGGGTGATCTTGAGCATCTCGCCGAGGGCGTACTACAGGGTAAGGCCGATGCGGTGCTCGCTGCAAGTATCTTTCATTTTGCCGAGTACAGCATTCATGAAGCCAAGGAATACATGGCTGAGCGCGGCATCGAAATGCGAATTTAACGCGCTGCCCGGTTAGATTCCGGTGCCAGAGACCACATTTCCTTCTACGGATCATTTAAGCATGTCAGATAGCTGGTTGGATAAGATTCGCTTCAATGCCGACGGTTTGATTCCTGCCATCGCTCAAGATGCGGACAGCGGCCGGGTGTTGATGCTGGCCTGGATGAATCGCGAAGCGTTGAAGCTGACCGCCGAGAAAAAGCAGGCCGTGTACTGGTCGCGGTCACGTCAAAAACTCTGGCACAAAGGCGAGCAATCCGGCCACGTCCAGCGCGTACAGGAAATACGCTTTGATTGTGATGAAGACGTGATTCTGCTAAAAGTGGAACAGATTGGTGGCATTGCCTGTCATACTGGACGAGAAAGCTGCTTTTATCGCCGGTTACAGGGTGATCAATGGCTCGAGGTCGATGACGTGATCAAAGACCCGAACGATATTTATCAGTAATGTTGAAAAAGCGCCGAGATCCGATTTCGTGACCGATGTCCTCGCAGAACTGGCTGATGTGCTGGAGCAGCGTAAAAACGCCGAACCGGAATCTTCTTATGTCGCTAGTCTTTACGGCAAGGGATTGGATGCTATCCTTAAGAAGATTGGCGAGGAAGCCACTGAGACCGTAATGGCCGCGAAAGACGGTGATGAAAGTCGACTCATTTATGAGATCGCGGACCTGTGGTTTCACAGTCTGGTATTGCTGGCGCATAATGGACTGGGGCCAGATGATGTTTTACAGGAACTGGGCCGTCGTTTTGGCGTGTCCGGACATGACGAAAAAGCTTCGCGATAGGCGATGAATGCCCGAGCGAAACTGGAGATTGAAATATGGGTATTAGTATTTGGCAATTGTTGATAGTGCTCGGCATCGTCATTCTGCTGTTCGGCACCAAAAAACTTCGAAACCTGGGCGGTGACCTGGGCTCCGCAGTGAAAAGTTTCAAGGGTGCGATGAAAGAGGGTGCCGAAGACACGACAATGAAGAAAGAGATCGAGCAGGATGAGGGTCGTGTCATCGACGCAGAAGTCGAGTCCAAGGAAAAAGACAAAGCTTGAGCGCTGCAAGGATTTGCCTGCCTCACCAGTCCGCAATTCTGACCCCACATGTTTGATATCGGTTTCTGGGAACTGTTTATGATCATGGTGCTGGCGCTGCTGGTCATTGGTCCGGAGCGCTTGCCGAAAGCTGCACGTACAGCGGGATACTGGCTGGGCAAGGCGCGCCGCTATGTCGAAGGTGTGAAAGAGGAAGTGGCCAGCGAGTTCGATGTCAGCGAGCTCAAACGCATGATTCACAATCAGGAAACGCAGATCAATGAATTGCAAAGCCAGTTAAACGAAACAATTACATTCGAGCAAAAAGGTAACGAAAGTTCAGAGCCGGAATACGAGATTCTGGAACAAAAGTCTGCGCCAGCCGAGAAAGAAAATAACAAAGACGCGAATTAGTGCATGTCGGCTGATCATCAGAACACCGCTCAGGATGGCAATGACAAAGAGCAGACACTGCTTGAGCACCTGATAGAGCTGCGTGACCGCTTGCTGCACATGGTAATTGCGGTGCTGGTCTTGTTCCTGGCGTTGTTCCCGTTTTCCGAACAGATATTCACGATTGTCGCAGAGCCGCTGCTGGCGTTGATGCCGGAGGGTACCTCGATGATCGCCACCAGCGTCACATCGCCTTTTTTGGTCCCATTCAAACTGGTCCTGTTGCTGGCTGTTCTGCTCGCCGTGCCTTACCTGCTTCATCAGGTTTGGGCATTTGTCGCACCAGGTCTTTACAGTCATGAAAAGCGACTTGCCGTACCGTTACTGATTTCCAGTATTTTGCTGTTCTATTGCGGGATCGCCTTCGCCTATTTTGTCGTATTCCCACTGCTGTTCGCCTTTTTCATCGCGGTAGCGCCCGAGGGCGTCGCGGTGATGACGGACATTGGCCAGTATCTGGACTTCATCATTGCAATATTTTTTGCTTTCGGGATTGCATTCGAAGTGCCAGTTGCGACATTTTTGTTGATTCTTGCCGGGGCCACGACTGCAGACGCCATGGCAAAGAAGCGCCCCTACGTTATCGTCGGCGCCTTCGTTGTCGGTATGATGCTGACACCGCCCGACGTGATATCTCAATCCCTGCTGGCTGTACCGATGTGGGCTTTGTTTGAAATCGGGCTGATCATGTCTCGCCTGTTTATCAAGCCAAAACCAGTTGACGAGAGCCATCCTGATTTCCAATTTCATGACGACAATCGTGATAATCCGAGCGATGAAGAAATGGATGCGATGATGGACCGGATGGAGCAGGAAGAGCAAGAGAACGCGCGCAGGCCGGACTGAGTTCCCGTA
>JARFQK010000172.1 GCA_029287815.1 Gammaproteobacteria bacterium | reverse complement strand
CCACTAACGATGTCGACATAAATACCGTCGCGCTCTTCATCCCAGTACGCATTTTTGAAAGGCGGTTCGGTATCGTCCTTTTGGGTAACGGCATATTGTAGCGGTGTCAGTTGTTGCCGTAGCACGCTTTCGGCCGGCTTCTGATAGTGTGGTTCCACGGCAGCATCCTCTGTTTCGGCAATGACCGCGTCGGAGACGTAAAAAAAGTAGCCGCCGCACAAGGCGATCGTCAGGGCAGCGATAACTGAAAGTCGTTTCATGTCGATTGATCCTGTTTTTCATTTGGATATCCGTTTTTGGCAGGAGTTCGGCGATAAAGTAAGATTGACGCGAGAAGGCTCGATCAGCCACGATCGAAGCGTCTGATTGAGCCGGGTCATGGGAAAATCGAGCCGATTAGATTGGAATGAAGTGCCGAAAAGCGCTTCGCGCCAGTATTCCATTTCGGACGGCTCTCGTACCGGCTTTCGTTGTGAAAGCCGTGAGCGGGCAAATGCCATAGCGGAATATTCGCCCTGGGCTAGCGCGAACATCGTGAGGCGATCCAAGATATGATCACGGCATTCACGAAAAAAAGGATAGCATTCGATGACTGAATTTTTGCTGAATTACGGCCTGTTTCTGGCCAAAACAATAACATTCGTGTTGGCTATAGCGGCTGTGATGCTGATGGCCATGGCTATCAGCGCCAGAAAGCAGGCTGACAGAAAGGAGACGCTTGAAGTCAAGAAGATCAACAAGAGATACGAGGATATGGCCAAGGCGATGAACGCTGGCATGTTGACGAAGGACAAATTAAAACAATACCTCAAAGAGGAAAAACAAAAGTTGAAGGCCTTGCACAAAAAGGATAAGGACAAGGGTCAGCGTAAGCGTATTTATGTGCTCAACTTTCATGGCGATATCCGCGCTTCGGCGGTAGCCTCGTTGCGCGAGGAAATCACCGCTATCTTGACGGTGGCCTCACAGAATGATGAGGTCTTTGTTCGCCTGGAAAGCGGCGGTGGTGTGGTTCATGGCTATGGTCTGGCCGCTTCGCAGCTCACGCGAATACGTGACCGGAACATACCGCTCACGGTTTCGGTCGACAAAGTGGCGGCCAGCGGTGGCTATATGATGGCTTGTGTGGGAAATCGCATTATCGCGGCACCCTTCGCGATTATCGGTTCGATCGGTGTGATTGCACAGGTGCCGAATTTCCATAAGATACTGAAGAAACACGATGTCGAATTCGATCAGTTCACGGCGGGTGAATTCAAGAGGACGGTGACGCTCTTTGGCGAGAATACCGAAGAAGCCAAGGCGAAGTTTCGCGAGGAGATCGAGGATATTCATCTGCTGTTCAAAGACTTCATCGTCAAGCACCGACCTGATGTTGACATCGTCAAGGTTTCGACCGGGGAGAGCTGGCCGGGCACGCGGGCCTTGGAACGGCGTTTGGTTGATGATCTGAAAACCAGTGACGATTACCTGTTGGAAAACAGTCAAGATGCGGATATCTATGAAATCAAATACACCAGTAAACGCTCATGGCTGGAGAAAATCGGCATCCAGGCTCAGCAATTATTTGACAAATGGCAGTTTGGCTGAGCCTGCCTGAGCAAGATGAAACAGAACATCGTCGATAAGACGATCATTTTTGTGCTGGCCGGCGGGCACGGATCCCGCCTGCTGCCATTGACCCGTGAGCGAACCAAGCCAGCGGTACCGTTCGGCGGCAAATATCGAATCATCGATTTCACGCTCTCCAATTGCCTGCACTCCGGATTGCGTCGTATTCTTGTGCTGACGCAGTACAAGTCCCAGTCGTTGCAGGAGCATCTGCGCGATGGCTGGGCCATATTCAATCCCGAGCTCAACGAATACATCACCCCGGTGCCGCCTCAGATGCGTACTGGCAATCAATGGTATCTGGGCACGGCGGATGCGATTTACCAGAACCTCAATCTTGCGGACAAGAGTGATGCAGAGTATGTACTGATCCTGTCGGGCGATCACATTTATCGCATGGATTATGCGGCTATGCTCGAGTTTCACAGTCTTCACGCTGCAGAGGTGACCGTTGCGTCGATGGAAGTAGCGCTCGATGAGGCGCGTCATTTTGGCGTGCTTTCGATCGACGCCGATTACCGCCTTCTGGCCTTTGAAGAAAAGCCCGCCGAGCCGCGTTGTCTGGCCGAGCGGCCTGAGTCGTCCCTGGTCTCTATGGGCATCTATGTGTTCAATCTGGCGCTTTTGCGGCAGGCATTGAGCGAAGACCATATGAATCCCGCCTCCGGCCATGACTTCGGCCGGGATATCATACCCCGGCTGGTCGGTAAACACTCAACATTTGTCTATCCCTTTGGCGGAAAGGAGGGGCGGGTTTCTCAGGATCGTTACTGGCGCGATGTCGGCACGCTGGATGCTTACTACGAGGCCAATATCGCGCTGCTGGAGCCAGTGCCTCTGCTCGATCTCTACCAGCGTGACTGGGCCATCCGCACCTACCTTCCCCAGAGTCCGCCAGCCCGCACCGTACCGGGTCCGGATGGGTTCGGTGGCGTGATTATCAACGCTTGCCTGGCCGGCGGCTGTGTTATCAATGGGAGCACGGTCAGGCGCTCGATCCTGTCGGCTCGTGTGCGCGTCGAGAGTGCGGCTGTGGTCGAGGATAGTATCCTGTTTGACAATGTCACCGTCGGCGAGGGCGCAAAGTTGAGACGTTGCATCATCGACAAGCATGTCCATGTGCCTGCCGGTGAGACCGTCGGCTATGACCTTGAGCGTGACAGGGAACGATTCACAGTCACGGAAAGGGGCGTCGTCGTGATCGGCAAGCATGCAAGCTTTTCCTGACTTTTGATTAAAGGCCGATGCCGATACCGATACCAAAATGGACATTGGAGGGCGTGGTGTAATCGCTGTCGCGTGGCCACAGGTGTAACTCGCTCGCTTCGATCACCGGGTAGATATAGTCCAATTCGCCGACCTGGCCTCGTGCGCTACTAACCACAGTGCCAACCGTCGTAATCAAACGTCCTTCGGCATACGTTGCCGGCTCGAGGAAGCCCTGATGTTCGAGCAGAAAACGACCCAGCGGTTCACGATCGCGCTGGGGCAACTGCTGCCCGTCAAGAGGATAGGCGAGTATCTCGAGCCGGGTAACCGACGCCATGTTGCTGGTGTTCAGAATGACGCCACCCCACAGGACCTTTAGACCACGTACTGCCTCAAGTTCGTCAATGGCGCTGCGTGGCGTTGTCGCCAGGCTCACCTGACGCGTGTCGTAGCCTGGCCCACTGGCGCAGGCAGCGAGCAGGAGCACTACTGTCAGCGTCTGAATGAGGCGTTTAATGCGGACCATGGTGACCAGGGTGAGGATGGCGAGGGTAGTGATACCATGGATAATACCACCATGGGTCGTAGTACCACCAGGGGTCATAATAGCGCCAGTCCCTGGTTGAGCGTGGTATCGGTTTCGGCCACAAATACCAGTCCGTGGCCTGCAACAAGGGGTAGGCATAAGCATAGTCGCCCACCTTGCGCGTCTGCGCTTCAGCCAGTGTCCCGCGCAGGGTGATCTTACGTCCCGCGGTGTATTCTTCCGGGTCCAGGAAGGCCGGTATGTGTGTGATGAAACGCCCCGGGCTGTTGTCGGTCGCGCGTGGTTCGCCTTTCTTCGTCAGCGGCCGTGCCAAAACGGATAACTCCGTGACGTCCTCCCGGTTGACGATCTCAAGGATCTCGCCACCCCAACGTACCTCGCGCGAGAGGAAGCTTGAGGGGTTTTCCCGCACCGTATTTATCATTGGGCTATCCGCCGGCGCCTCACGGATGTTGACTGGCACCTGCGAGCTGCAGGCAGAGACCAGCAGGCCGCAAAGCAGGCACAAGGGTCGAAAGCAAAATCTCATCAAATGCTCGATCTGGGAAAAGCAATATCGCTCGAATGCATAATCTTATCCTGGTAGACACAATCATGATGACATGAGTTCGGTCAGCTCACACCCGATTGCTGTGCCAGTTCTTCATTGCCCGCGAAATTTAGGCACTTCGCGCGAGCCAGAGCGAGTGGCGACCTGCTCGGGCGCTGTAACGCTACTTACCAGGGCAGTATTTCACCGTCGAATGCCCAGAACTTACCGGTGTCATGCGGCTCTAGCGCATCCAACACGCTGAGCATGGCGTTGACGCTGTTGGCGGGTGAAAACAGCTGCTCCTTCGGCACGTTTTTCTGAAACGGTTCGGACAGTGCGGTGTCCGTTGTCCCCGGGTGCAGTGCCGCGACCGCCACATTAGGCAGGGTGCGTTGCCACTCGATCGCCAGCGTCTTGATACCCATATTCAACGCGGCCTTGGAGGTGCGGTAGCTGTACCAGCCGCCCAGCCGGTTGTCTTCGATACTGCCAACCTTCGCAGAGACCGTGGCAAACAGGCTCTTTCGGCCGTGTTTGAAATGGGCCTGGAGATGCTTGGCCAATAACAGGGTCGGAATCGCATTGATCTTGATATTTTTCAGGAAAAAATCGGGATCCAATTGCCTGATGCTCTTTTCCGGACCGTGGTCCGGCTGGTGCAACATGCCTGCCGCATTGATCAGCCAGTCGATTTCATCAAGTTGTTCTGACCACGACTGGATGGCCGTTTCATTCGCCAGGTCCAGTCGTTGCCAGCTGACTTTCGGATGCTGGAAGACTGGCGTTGTTTGGTGATAGCTTGCAACAATCGAGCCGACGGATTCCCGCTTCGCGAGCAGCTCAACAAATGCTCGGCCGATGCCGCCTGAACCGCCGATGATTATGATCTTCATAGCATCGCCTTTCATAATGGCCATTTAATTGAATGGACAGCATCACCGGCCAGATGATCCTTCCTGGGCGGTTTTTTGACTCGATGAGGTTCCCGCAGATGCGTTCAACTCGAACCATTCAGACTTTGAGCACGTTTGTTGACGACGGTGAGATCGATTCGTCCCTGCTGGCGCAGCAGGATCTTGCCGCTATCAACCAAAATCAGTGTTGGAGTCATTTGAATACCACCGAAAGCTTTGCCGACGCGATTGGCTTCGTCGATCACTATTGGAATCAATATTTGTTGCTGCAAGATACTGATGTTGGGTGGGCGGTCAACATCCAGTGCGATCGCGACCGCGTCGACATCCGTATCCAATTCGTCCGCTAGCCTGTGAAGAGCGCCGAGCGCAACGGGGTTGGTGACCGAAAAGAAAAAAACGGCTGTCAAGCCCGTGTCCTGATTGATCTCGATTCGAGAGCCGTCGACGCCGCTGAGGGTTAAATCGGGCCCATCAGGCGCACTGGTGCAACTGGAGAGCGCGCTCGCCGTCAAAAGCACAGCCAGAGCAACAAAGGATCGGTGAAACTTCATACTGATACAGTGCGGTGATTGATCTCAGGATATGCTGTGGTGGGGTCTCAATCAAGACCCGGGCGAAGCAGGTGCCAGGCGCATGACGCAGTGGGGCGCGTTCTCTGCGCTGGGATCTTCTAAGCTGCTCCCGAAAACATCGAATAATTCGAAGAGTTATCCTCCAAATATCGAATTTTATTTACTTCAGTAAATCATTATATTCTACTTGAGAGACGTATATGAACATACTTAAAGGAGAACGCAATGAACGAACCGAAAACCGTGAGTCCTGGCACTCTCAATGACATGATCGAGCGCGGTGAAATGGTTCATCTGATCGACGTGCGCACGCCGGCGGAGTACCGCTCAGGGCACGCCTTGGGTGCGATTTCGATTCCGTTGGATCGACTGGGTCCAGAGATTGTGAGCAAACGGCTTGGAGATGCGACAGCAGGGCAAGAAGCACCGTTATTTCTGACTTGTCAGAGTGGCTTCAGAGCGCAGCAGGCTGCGGAACGGCTACGTAACGCCGGTTACCCGAATCTTTACCTGGTCGATGGTGGGACAGAGGCCTGGCTCAATTCGGGTTTGCCGATGCAGCGCTGCGCCCACGCAATTTCGCTCGAGCGGCAGGTTCAGATCACGATTGGCGTACTGCTGGTCCTGAAGGTCTTCTTCGGCTTCACCGTCCATGAATTGTTTTTTGCCGCAATCCCGTTGATCGGCGCTGGCTTGATTGTCGCCGGTGTTACACGCTGGTGCGGTTTGGCACGCCTTATCGCGACGATGCCTTGGAACCGAAAACTCGATTGCGCAAAGCGCGTTACAGTTTGACTCAATGACCCATTGAAAGGAGAAAAGCTATGATATTCAGACAACTTTTTGATCGTACCTCATCAACCTATACTTACTTGCTGGCCGCACGCAAAGGAGGGGAAGCCCTGCTGATCGATCCAGTCGTGGAAAACACGGACCAGTACATTCAGTTGCTGGAAGAACTGGATGTCAAGCTGGTTCTCGCCGCCGACACGCATATCCACGCCGATCATGTCACTGCGGTTGGAAGCCTCAGGAATCGCACTGATTGCGCGGCCGCGATGGGTGAGAAAGCTGGCGTCGAATGTGCGAACGTCAGTTTTCGCGAAGGCGATCGTTTGTCGGTGGACGATCTCCATCTCGATGTCCTTTACACACCTGGACATACCGACGACTCCTACAGCTTTGTGCTGCCGGATCGTGTGTTCACCGGGGACACGCTGTTGATTCGTGGTACCGGACGCACGGATTTTCAGAATGGCGATCCGGCTGCGCAGTATGACAGTCTGTTTGGCAAATTGCTGCGCCTGCCGCAGGAGACCTTGGTCTACCCTGCGCACGACTACAACGGTATGACGGTCAGCACGATCGGTGAGGAGTCACGGTATAACCCGAGGTTGCAGGTCGAAAGTAAGCAAGCTTACATTGACCTGATGAATGGGCTGGTTCTGGATGACCCGCGTCTGATGGATGTCGCTGTTCCTGCGAACCGCAGCTGCGGTCTCAAACACGCCGCGTGACCTGCCTGTTGGCGTCCATGTGGCCACCAGGCTAAACGCGCGCTGCGAGGGGAGGGCACGACGTCGGACGCGCCACATCGCAAATGTAACAGCATCAGCAGCAGATGGCTGGCACCATCTGCGGCTCAACTATTTTGCCGGCTAGCCGACGTTACGCGGATCAAACTTGCTGATTGATTGCTTTTTGAGCTTGCCATTGCAGTTCGTGTGCCAGGCCCTGCGGTAGATTCAGCGCTGCCGCCAAATGGTCGAGGTGATCCTTTTCAGAGGGGTGATCTGGATTGATCGCCAAGCAAGATGCCAGATAGAGCTCTGATCGCTGCTCCATCCCATCAACGTCATTCACAAGTTCCTCGACGGTGATTTGTTGCTGTAGCAAGTCGAAAATCATACCTTTCATTTCACTTGTCAAATCCAGTTGTTCGACCGCTTTGAAGATTCTTTGCTGTTCGACGTTGTCGATGTGACCATCTGCCTTTGCTGAAGCAATCATGGCTTTGATCAAACTCAGCTCGAATGCTGGCTGCATGGTCGCAGCGGAAACAAATGCTGCTTCATTCTGTTCGACCGTGCCAGCTTGATTCTCTTGTGCGGTTTCGCTGGTGCTGTGGCTCTGCCAGTTCTGGTAGGCCTTGTAGGCCAGGCCACCGACTAGCGCCGCGCCGCCATACTTCGCAGCCTTGCCGGCAAACTTGCGGGCGGATTTGTTGCCCATCAGCAGCGCCATGATACCACCTGCGGCCGCTCCACCGACCAGGCCACCGGGGATGTTGCTGGACAACTTCCCGACCGCGTCTCCGATACCCTGGCCACCCGAACCCGCCGCGGTGTTCTGACTGTCCGATCCGATGAATTGATTCAGTATGTTCTGCAAGCTCATAAATCTGATCTCCCGTTGTATAAGTCTGATCGCGGAAAGCATAGCGATATTA
>JARFQK010000137.1 GCA_029287815.1 Gammaproteobacteria bacterium | reverse complement strand
CAGCAGGTCGATGAATCTTTCCGCCGTGGGCTGAGGTTCGTGATTTGCCAGCCCAGGACGCTCATTAGCTTCTATGATAGCGTATTCAGGCTGATCGACGGCGGGCACGATGAAATCGAGCCCGGTGACCGGAATGTCAATTGCGCGCGCGGCATCGATCGCTGCCCGGCGCAGGCTTGGATGCAGTTCGTCGGTGACATCGTGAATCGTCCCGCCGGTGTGCAGGTTCGCCGCCTTGCGCACAACGAGATGTTGATTCTCCTCGAGTATGCTGTCGAGCGAGTAGCCAGCCTCCCGGACACAGCGCTCGGTTTCCTGGTCGAGGGGGATTTTACTCTCGCCAGCTGTGGCCGCGGCGCGCCGGCGGCTCTGTTTCTCGATCAACGTTTTTACGGAATCTTTCTGGTTGCCGGTAATGTGGGCGGGCTTGCGCACGGCTGCCGCCACCACCTCATTGCCGATAACAATGATGCGTAGATCATCACCCTCGATATATTCTTCAATGATCACGCTATCACAGACCTTTCGTGCCTCTGCAATCGCTGTTCGCAGCGCCTCCTCATCTCTTACATCGACGCTGATGCCGACACCTTGCTCACCGCGTGCAGGTTTGACAACCACAGCCTGGTGGCGTTCGAGGAATGCCAGGGCTTGGTGTTCATCATCGACCTTGATCTGAGTCGGGACCCGCAGGCCGGCCTGACGAAGCACGCGGTGTGTGGTCGCCTTGTCATCGCATCGGCTCATCGCGATCGCGGTGGTCAGCTCGGTTAACGATTCGCGGCAGACGATGCTGCGGCCACCAAAACTCAGTTCGAAATAACCACCTTCGGAATCGAGCACCTCGATGTAGATGCCGCGCCGCTGTGCTTCGCGGATGATGATACGTGCGTAGGGGTTCAGGTTTTCGCCGACATCGCTGCCCGTGAACAGCGGTTCGTTGTAGGGATTCTTGTGTTTCAACGCAAATACCGGCACGCGTTCGAAGCCGAGCTTTTCGTACAGGCGTATAGCCTGGGTGTTGTCATACATGACCGAAAGGTCCATATAGGCGCGACCGCGCGCCTGATAATGCTCGACAAGATGGCGCACCAGTGCCTGCCCAATCCCTGGAACGCTGGCCTGAGGATCGACCGCCAGCGCCCATAAGCTGGTACCGCGCTCGGGATCGCCGAAGGCGCTCTTGTGATCCACGCCCATCACGGTGCCGACGATATGGTCGTTCTCAGCATCCACCGCGAGCAGATAGGTCAACACGCGTGAGGCGCGGTGCTCGAGCAGGAACTCGGTATCTGGTGGCACCATATGGCGGCGAATATAAAGATTGTGCACAGCCTCGGCATCCTCCCGGCTGTTCATCAGGCGGATGGTGAACCCCCGGGCGCGCAGGTGTGCTGGACGGTAGCGATCCAGCCACAGTCGGAACGAGTGTGACGGGTCGAGAAAGACCTCCTGCGGTGCGAGCGAGACCGCGACGTGCGGATCCGGTACGTACCAGACGATGTCGCGCCGGTTGGGCTCCTCATCGCAAAGCGACGCGACCAGCTGGGCCGGATCTTCGAATGTATGGGCAAACAGCAGTCGTCCCCAGCCGCAATCGACCACCGCATTCTTTCGTATCTGGGGATCCAGGTTTGTCTGTGCCTGCAGGTTTACGCTGGGCGACTGGCGGCGTTCTAGGCGCATACGCAGGCGTTCTTTGATATCCATACCGTCACCTCCCGCTGGCTAGATGCCGTGCTGTTGCAGCCAGTATTCGAGCAAAGTGATTTGCCATAGTTTGGATCCCCGTAATGGTGTGATATGCGCGCCCGGATCCTCGAGTAACTTGTCGATGTAACTGCGTTGGACGAGCGGGCGCTGCCTTGCCTGGTTGCTGTCGATGATGCCGCGCACAAAGTCGAGATATTCACCCTGAATATATTTCAATGCCGGAACCGGAAAGTAACCCTTGGGACGATCGATGACCTCGTTCGGAATCACGCTGCGCGCTGCTTCCTTCAGCACGCCTTTGCCTTCCTCAGCGAGTTTGTGCTCGGCCGGAATACGCGCTGCCAGCTCGACCAGCTCATGATCGAGAAAGGGCACTCGGGCCTCGAGCCCCCAGGCCATGGTCATGTTATCGACGCGCTTCACCGGATCGTCGACCAGCATGATCGTGGTATCAAGACGCAGGGCGCGATCGATACCCCGCCGGGCCCCAGGCATCGAAAACTGGCGCTGGACGAACGCGCGGCTGTAGTCATCGCCGAGCAGCTCCGGGTGTATTACTTGCTGATACTCAGCGTGGTCCCGATCGAAAAACACGCTGGCATAGCTCGCTATGGGATCTTCCGCCTCGACCAGCGGCGGGTACCAGTGATAGCCACCAAAGACTTCATCGGCGCCCTGTCCGCTCTGCACAACCTTGACATGCTTCGCTACTTCCTGTGACAACAAATAGAAACCGATTACGTCGTGACTGACCATCGGTTCGCTCATCGCGGTAACGCACTGCTCAAGCGCTGGCAGCAGGCGCCGGGAGTCGACAAAGATCTTGTGATGGTCGGTGTTGAAGTGCCGGGCAATGATATCGGAGTATTCGAATTCATCGCCCTTTTCGCCGCCAGCCTCTTCGAATCCGACCGAGAATGTACTCAATCCCTGCTGACCCTGTTCGGCGAGCAGGCCGACGATCAGGCTCGAATCCAGTCCGCCCGATAACAGCACACCAACCGGTACGTCGGCAACCAGGCGACGCTCCACGGCTTTGCGCAG
>JARFQK010000034.1 GCA_029287815.1 Gammaproteobacteria bacterium | reverse complement strand
CTGCCTGTATTTGTTGCTCTTGCGCGCATCATCGAGGAAACCCGCGACGCGTTTGGCAAAACTTGCGTTCTCGTAGTCTTTGGCATCGGTTGCTGTTTCATAAGAGTGACGCGATCCGCCGGAGCCTGCACCGCGGCCCGGTAAGTCACTGGTGATGTCGCGGTCATGCATGCGGGCCTCCGGGTGCACAATCGAATCCACTTCGATCAACGCGGATGACGGTGTCTCAGCAGTGAAAATGCGCGCGCGGCTGTTATCAGCGACAACTACCCATGTTTTTCTCATCGATTTCAAGCCTCTATGTCATGTTCGAAATACAACTTATTGATAACTGGGACACTAACACAATGTGCCCTGTTTTGGTATGCGTTATGCTGTTGATTCCAGACCTATTTTAACCGACGGTCTCACCCTTGTGTTGCGCCAAGGCGGGTCAGCCTCGCACGCCGATCTCGATCGTTTGCCCGTACTTCGGGATCGTCACGGGTGCCTGCAGTTTATGTTGCAGTGTGTTCGCCAGCGCCGCGATTGCATCCGGTTCACCGTGGACCAGAACGATTGGTGGGCGTGGTGCAAAGTTTCTGTACCAGTTACAAAGTCCGACCTGGTCAGCATGCGCCGATAGTCCACCGATCGTATGGATACCCGCCGCGACTCGAATGGTTTCACCCCACAAGCGGATGTACTTCGCGCCATCGACGAGCGTGCGCCCGAGCGTACCCCTGGCCTGGAAACCGGTGATGACCACATCGCATTCACGACGCCAGATGTTGTGTTTCAAATGGTGCTTGATCCTGCCGCCACTGCACATACCGCTTCCGGCGATGATGATCGCGCCGGAGTGAATCCGGTTCAGGGCCATCGACTGGTTCGAAGTTCTCGAAATATGCAGATTGGGTAAGATCGATTGAGCTTGATTTTGCTGCCACAGATCCAGCATGTCCTGGTCAAACAGGTCGATGTGCCGGCTGAATACGCGCGTCGCCTCGATCGCCAGCGGGCTATCGAGGAACACCTGCCAGCGGTCCAGATTCCAGGCATGATAATATTTTGCGAACATATACAGAATTTCCTGGGTACGCCCAACCGCAAAAGAGGGTACCAGGATATTGCCGCGACTGTTCTTGGTAGAGCGCACCACACCTTCAATTTCCGTCAGTGTTTCTTCCCAGGAGCGGTGCACGCGGTCGCCATAGGTGCTCTCCATGATGACCAGGTCGGCCTGCTTGATTACGGCAGGGTCGTTCAAGATTGGCATCCCGGGTCGACCCAGGTCACCGCTGAATACCAATTTGCGCGTCTGCCCACGATCTTCGACCCACAATTCCACGATTGATGAGCCCAGAATGTGTCCGGCATCGTTCAAGCGCAGGGTAGTGTTGGGGAGAATTTTGGTTTTCTTGTCATAGCTCAGCCCTTTGAACCGTGACATCGCAGTATTCGCATCTTCGATGGTGTACAGTGCCGATATCGGCGCGAGGCCCTTGCGCAGGCGTTTGCGGTTTTCCCATTCGACATCCTTCTCGTTCAAGAATGCCGAGTCCTTCAACATGATCCGGCACAAGTCTCGGCTGGCTCGATGTGTATAGATCGGCCCTTTGAAGCCAGCTTTCACCAGCAGCGGCAGCCGACCGGAATGATCGATGTGGGCATGGCTCAAGACCACCGCATCGATGCTTTGCGGATCGAACGGAAACGGTTCCCTGTTGCGCGCTTCGTCGTCGCGGCGTCCCTGGATCAGGCCGCAATCGAGCAGGATACGGCTTTTGCCGGCCTTCACCAAGTGGCAGGAGCCGGTGACTTCTTCCGCGGCGCCAAGGATCTGTACGCTGACCGTCATTGGCGCTGTCTGCAGCAGGAGTCGGTCAAAAGCTCGGAGAACTCCAGGGCTTCAGTGGACGGGGTCGAGTCGTTCAAGTCTGGCAGGCGCATTTTATGGTGTCGAGCTCAATGGTAATCGATAGGCAGTTAGATTTGATTATAATGGCTGTGGAGACTTGGCGGAAACTTATCAGAAATGGGCGATTTGTTTAAGGAAGCTCTGGACAATGCATCCCTGAATTATCAGAGCACGGAAAACACAAAATGCGATTTTCTGTTTTCCTTCATTTTCAATCGCTCGAGGCGGTTGAAGATGGCGGTGCATCCGGGCGCCGCGGAAACTCTGAACCAATCAGAGTTTCCTCAAGCCAAAACTAAAAACGGGGCACCGACCCTTGAGGATGAGATCGATGCCCCGTTCTTATGGGCCGGTGTGAGCCGGCCCGTACGCAATGAATTTGTTAGTTCTGCTAAAAGCAGCTTGCTGTTAACAACCAACGATTGAATCATAACTGATGCAACCTTAAGCTAGGCTGACAGGGCGTTTAAGCTTGGGTTAAGCTTGGGAAATGCAAAAATTTAATTGCAAATCAGTGGCTTATATGAATACGTCCGTTACGCGACCGGCCCGCGCCAGAGCGTACTATGTCTGGCTCTTGTCGGACAAGCATGTCTGCTGGCTGCGGGCAGGTCTGAAGTTACATCCAGGAGATGGATTATGAAAATCCTTGTTGTTGAGGACGATCAACAGGTTGCCCGACAGATCGAAACCTCACTCAGAAATGTGGGCTACGTGGTCGAGGTCGTGCATGATGGCGAGGAGGGCCTCTATCTCGGCAGCCAGGAATCATTCGATGCCGTGATACTGGATCTCGGTCTGCCAAAAGTCGATGGTATCAAGGTGCTGCAGCAATGGCGCAATGAAAATCGAAGCATGCCGGTGTTGATTCTGACCGCCAGGGATACCTGGCGCGAAAAAGTGACCGGCTTGAGGGCGGGTGCCGATGATTATCTGTCAAAACCGTTTGAGATAGAGGAGATGGTTGCGCGGGTTGAAGCACTGATTCGTCGCGCCACCGGGCACAGTAAACCGGTACTGACCTGCGGACCTGTTGAGTTTGACACCACATCCAACCGCGTGACGTTGAAGGGTGTCACCGTGGAAATGACCGCGCTGGAGCTGGGAATGTTGTCTTACATGATGCACCATAAAGGTGAAGTGATATCCAAGACGGAGCTGACCGAACATATCTATGACCAGGATTTCGATCGTGACTCCAACGTAATCGAGGTGTTGGTCAACCGCTTGCGCAA
>JARFQK010000018.1 GCA_029287815.1 Gammaproteobacteria bacterium | reverse complement strand
GAGGCGGACGGTGACTACATGGTGGGCATGTGCAATGCAAACTCCGCAGAACCAAGCCCCACCATGCAGCCTGAGAGCATCATTGGCAGGCCAGTAACTAGAAAGGCATGGATGGATGGGTATCCATTAGATCTACTCATATCGCAGTGCCTCAATAGGATTCAGCGTAGCGGCGCGGCGTGCAGGAAAATAGCCAAACGCCACACCAACAGCGGCCGAGAAAACAAAAGACAGGAAAATGATGGAGACGTCGGGTATGAACGGTATGCCGATCATCCCGGCCAGTGACCAGGTGGCCAGAAGCGCGAGGATCACGCCGATCAGTCCGCCAAGCGATGCCAGCACGACTGCTTCTACAAGGAATTGCAAGAGTACATCACCTCGTCGCGCCCCGATGGCGAGCCGGATGCCTATTTCACGTGTCCTCTCGGTCACGGACACCAGCATAATATTCATGATGCCGATACCCCCTACCAGCAAGCTCACGCCTGCGACGGCTCCGAGCAACATCGTCATGATAGTAGTCGTGCTGGTGAGCATGTCGACAATCTCGGTCATATCGCGGACGCTAAAATCGTCATCTTCTCCGACCGAGATGCGTCTGCGTTCTCTCAGTAGATACGTTACGTCGCTTTTAACCTGGTTGAGAAGCGACCCCTCGCGCACGGAAATGGCAATAAGGCTTACGTCCGTGTTTCCGGTGATCCGCCTCTGGAAAGTGCGCAGTGAAATTAGAACTAAATCGTCCTGGTCGGTCCCGAAGCTCGACTGACCTTTAGCGGCGAGAAGGCCAACGACCCGACAGGATACATTTCCCAGACGGATACGCTCTCCAATTGGACTCAGCGCACCAAATAGTTCGGCTCGGACCGTCTCACCGATGATACATGTGGAGGCACCCGCGCGAACTTCGCCTTCCGTGAGCGACCGCCCTTCGGCGAACTTCCAATCGAAGACGTCAAAGTACTCGCCCACAATGCCCGTGACCGTTGTGGCCCAGTTCTGATTGCCATGAACGGCAACAACTCGCTTCTGGGAGGAAGGCGAAACGGCGAAAACGTTTGCGATCTGGTCACGTATTGCGTCTGCATCGTCAGACTTGAAGGGCTTGCCACCCGCTTGGCCACCCATGCGCATGCCGCTTCCCGGCACGACTATAACTAGGTTCGAGCCAAGACCCTCGATCTCAGATGTTACCTGCCTGGTTGCGCCTGAACCTAGAGTCACCATCGTAATCACGGCAGCAACACCAATGATCACACCCAGTATCGTGAGGAATGACCGCATCGCGTTTCCGGCGATGGACCCGATGGCGAGTTTGAACGCGCTGAATAACACTAGGCCGCCCTATCGGATCGACTATCTGATTGGACAACACCATCGACAAAACTTACTTTCCTGTGGGCGTATTCGGCCATATCAGGCGAGTGAGTCACCATGATGATAGTTATGCCGCGCTCCTTGTTCAGGGTCACCATAAGCTCCATGATCTCCTCGCTAGTTCGAGTATCGAGATTGCCAGTCGGCTCATCCGCTAGCAGTAAGATCGGGTCGGTCACGATAGCGCGAGCGAACGCGACTCTCTGCTGCTGCCCGCCTGATAGTTCCATGGGCGAATGCCGTTCGCGCCCCATCAAGCCCACTTCCTCGAGTGCCTCCTGGCCACGCCTGCGCCGCTCGTGCGATGACACACCACGATAGAGCAATGGCAGTTCGACGTTATCGAGTGCGCTGGTGCGCCCCAAGAGATTGAATCCCTGAAACACGAAGCCAAGATAGTGCCGCCGAAGTAAGGCAAGCTGGTCCTTAGAGAGCTTGCCGACATCCAGGCCTTCAAGGTAGTAGGTTCCCGACGTGGGCTCGTCGAGGCAACCGACGATGTTCATGAACGTTGATTTGCCCGAGCCGCTCGGGCCCATCACAGCAACAAACTCGCCGCGGTGAATTTGAAGGTCCACTCCGCGCAGTGCACGGACCTGCGCGGCTCCCTCACCAAATACTTTCGAGAGTTGAGTGAGTTCGATAATGGGCGCTCCCACCGACTTATCATGTGTATTAACCAAATCGGGACTCATGACGAATCTCTCTGCAGTGTGACGACCTGGGTGCCTACCGCCAAATTTCCCGCCAAGATCTCAGTCGACACGCCGTCGGTGGCGCCAATTATGACGTCCACCGAACTCGGTGCTCCGCTATCATCGAGAAACCAGAGTCGCCGGTGCCGACCGTTTTTATCACCTATCACCGGCGCCTCACCGCCACGTGGCGGGCGCGGAATCAACGCACTGACCAGGCTTCCTTCCGATGCGTCTGAAAGCTCGAGCTGAGGAGAAAAGCGAAGAGCAGCATTAGGAACCAGCAATGTGTCTTCGATCTGCTCAACCGTGATGACAGCGGTCGCCGTCATTCCCGGCCGCAGGCTCATGTTGGAATTATCGACAGAGAGGATAGCTTCGTACGTTACTACGCCTGTGTTCGAAACCGGCGCATAGCGAAGTTGCGTAATCTCGGCCGGAAACTCCTCGTCTGGATACGCATCCACCGTAAACACAGCGGTCTGGCCTTCGCGCACTTGACCGACATCGGCCTCGTCGATCTCGATGCTAAGCTCCATCTCTTCCAGGTCTTCCGCGATAACAAACAGCTCCGGTGTTTGTAGTGATGCTGCGACAGTCTGGCCCGGGTCGACGAGTCGGGACAACACCACTCCACGAACGGGCGAAATCACCTCCGCCTTTACCACTTCGGTGCGGTTGACGTCGAGTTGGGCCCTTGCCTGCTCAATTTGCGCTTTGGCGCTCTCGATAGTCGCTGCAGCACGGTCACGCATTGCCTTGGCCGTTTCAAGTTCCTGTGCCGACGGAAGGACACCACCACTGGTTTCGCGAAGCTTCAAGAGGCGCGCATAATCGCTCTCCATCTGCCGCAGCGTTGCCTCGGCTTCCCGTTTAGACGCGTGGGCCAGTTGGAGCGATGCTTCCGACTGTGCGAGCCGTGCCGAGAGGATGGTTGTGTCTAGGCGCGCGAGTAATTGGCCTTTTTCCACCATATCATTGTGGTCAACAAAGACCTCCGCGACGGTACCGGAAACTTCTATTCCAACGCTGACCTCGTTTCGTGGCTGGGTCCTACCTGTTGCAGTAACCGTAACCGTCATATCGCCGCGCGCCACCGTACTCGTTGTGAATGAAACGTTACCGCCTTCTCTTGGGCCATGTATTAGAAAGAAGGCCGCAAAGATCAAAACGACGACCGTCCCTGACCAGAGCGAGCGTCTCAACCACAAACGCGATGCCCCCCTATCGTCGCCTGCGCCCAGTAGAGTCTCGATATTGCGGTTGCTGCCAATCTGCTTCATCCAACTGAAACACCATCGGACTTCAGATGCATCGGTTCATCAACGGCTTCCATGCCTTGAATTTTGGATAATCGGTTCATCATTTCTTTGCCTATGCCGTTTCCATGGAAAATCCTATGAATCAACATGTCACATGATAGAAAACGACCTGAAAGTCACGGCCAAGTAATGAAAGGAAATGTAAAGATCGCGTAAGCTTCCCCTCGAAAGTCGACAGGTAAAAACTAGAGGTTTCTGGCACTAACATCGGACTACACTTGCAAGGTAAGGACTTTTTATTCCTATATTTCAGTGTCTGTCGATTGAGAGTTCGCTGGTCCGATATATCCGGAGCAGGCACTCATGGCAACAACAAACTGGCGACGGATAAGCCCTTTAAGAGCCGCGTGGGCACTACTTGGTTGCTCTTCTTCTGGCCGAGAGCAGCCAAAAGCGTAATTAGGGTGCGGCTTTAATTCGCTTGCGCTTACCGACCGAAAACGGTCAGTCCAAGGCTCTCAAATTGAGAATCAACTTGCGACGCAAAATTGCGTTTAGCTACCGGATCTAAGCGCTGGATTGAAGTTTTTGAGTTTCCCGTCAGACGCTTAAGCGCCAGATCAGCCCTTCGACTTGACCAGGAAGTTGAACACCCGGGTCGCGAATTTGCCGTAGGGCGGCGCCAGGAACTTCATCGACGTGAACCCGGCCTGGTAAAACACCGGACGGAGTTTCGAAAACGTGGTGAAGCCCTCGTGGCCGTGGTAATGACCCATACCGCTCGGGCCGACCCCACCGAATGGCAGGTCGTGCTGGGCCACGTGGAACAGGGCGTCGTTCACGGTGACACCGCCGGACATGATCCTGTCTATATACAGCTGGGCCAGCTCCTTGTCGTTGGTGAACGGATACAGCGCCAGCGGGCGATCCTGGCCGTTGATGTACTTGATGACTTCCTCGGGCTGTTTATATGTCAGAACCATCAGGATCGGTCCGAAGGTCTCGCGGTTGCGGATGGTCATGTTACCGGTTGTATCCAGTACCAGGTGCAGCGGCATTTTGCGGCTTTCCCGGTTG
>JARFQK010000346.1 GCA_029287815.1 Gammaproteobacteria bacterium | reverse complement strand
ACACCGTCGACGGATTCCGACTCGGATAAATCGGACAGCCGCAGCAGCCAGTCGCTGAATTTCTGCAGCTGGCTGCCCGCTCGGGCGGAGACTCTGTCCTGCAAACCCAGCTCGGTCGATGCCGTTAGCATGCTGATCTTTCTTTCGGCCGCATAGGCGCCAAGTTTCTCCAGTGTCGCCGGGCCGATATTTCGCCGCGGCGTATTGATGACCCGCAAAAACGCCGCATCGTCGTCAGGATTCGCCAGCAGGCGCAGGTAGGCGATCATATCGCGGATTTCGCTGCGCTCGAAAAACGAAAGACCACCGCTGACCACGTAGGGAATATTCATCTGGCGCAGATACCCTTCGAACAAACGCGCCTGATAATTCCCGCGGTACAGAATCGCGTAATCGCCATAACGGCTCTGGTGCTGCAGCTTGTGGGCGTGCAGTTGGACCACAACCTGCTCAGCCTCATCCTCGGCGGAGTTGCACTGGATCACCCGGATCGGATCGCCATAACCCAGATCACTCCACAGACGTTTTTCGAACACGTGTGGATTCTGGCTGATCAGCTCATTGGCCACTTTCAGGATGCGGCTGCAGGAACGGTAATTCTGTTCCAGCTTGATCACTTCGACATCCCTGAAATCCGTCGTCAGCTGAGCCAGATTTTCAGGGCGGGCGCCGCGCCAGGCGTAGACAGACTGGTCATCATCACCGACAGCAGTCAGACATCGCCGCCTGGCTGCCAGCATCTTTACCAGCTGGTATTGCATCGAGTTGGTATCCTGATACTCATCGACCAGCAGATAATGGATACGGTCTTGCCAGGCGCTCAAGACACTGTCGTGGTGACTGAAAAGCTGCACAACGCGTAGTATCAGATCGTCCAGATCAAATGCGTTGTAGGCGTGCAACTGTCGCTGATAGCCGCCATAAACGCTGGCGATGCGCCGTTGCAGATCATCTTCAGCCAGACCCAGCGCCTGCTCCGGTGAGATCCCGTCATTCTTCCAGCTGGAGATCTGCCAGTGAAACCGCTCGGCCTTTTCGGCACCACGATCGCCGTGCGTTCGAAGCAGCTCCTGCAGCACGGCCACACTGTCATCACCGGCAAATACCGAAAAACCGGGCTTGTAATCCAGGCGCTTGCATTCGCGTTGCAGGATACCCAGCCCAAGGCGATGGAACGTCGACACGCGCAGACCGCGCGCACTCTTGCCACCGAGCAACTTCTTGACCCGCTGTTTCATTTCGTCGGCCGCTTTGTTGGTGAAGGTGACGGCCGCAATCCGGTTGGCCGCGATGCCGCACGGACCGATCAGATGGGCGATCTTCTCGGTGATCACACGCGTCTTGCCACTGCCAGCACCGGCGAGCACCAGCATGGGTCCATCGATCTTAGCGACCGCGCTGGCTTGTTGCGGATTGAGTTTGGGGGACTGGGAACTGCTCAAAGGTTCATCCTGAAGCGAGTTCGCCATTGTACCCTGAAATCTCGGATTGTCAGTATTGCGATTGGGAGATTGTGGTTCGCCGCATCAACGGCACTCGCATTTGATTTGAATTGTTTTCACCGCAGAGGCGCGGAGACGCAGAGGATGGTACAGAATATTGGTGCGCACGGCGCACCCTACCGCGCCAAGCCACCGTCTCGCGAGCACAAGCACGTAGCACGTAGGGTGCGCCACGCGCACCATCTGCGGAGCGGTGCTGCGATAAGTGCCTGAGGCACACCAACAATCATTCATTTTTCCTCTGCGTCTCTGCGGTTCACCCATTGTGGCCATTGGCCGGGACTGAATGGTGTGCGTGTACGGCCTATGAAAACACCTTGTCCCTGGCGTAGCGCCAGGCCTGCTCGCCAAAGGCTGTTCTGATTACGAGGGGTAACGCGATCGAGCCTTCCCGCAGCAGCGCGTCATGAAACGTTTTCTGATCAAAGCCGCTCTGGCTCTGCTGATATTCCCTCACGGCCTTGATCAGTTCGTAGCCAGTCGCATAACACAGCGGTATGGTCGGTTCCGTGGTGTACCAGACCAGTTCGGCATCGGCCTGTTGCCGCTCAAAGCCAAGCTTGTCCACCATCAGCTCCGCTGCATCGCCAAGACTCATTCCCCGGGTCTGAATACTGACATCGATGATCACGCGCAACGCACGCCACAAGCGGTCGCGCAGCACGATGAAGCGATGCGCGTCCTCGCTCAGAAATCCATGCTCGTGCATCAAGTCTTCACAATACAGCGCCCAACCCTCGTACATGGACGCAGACGCGTGTACAAGGCGCGTGATGTTATCAGCATGCTGGCTGTTAGCGGTCACGAACTGCAGATGGTGGCCCGGGTACGATTCGTGCACGCTAGTCAGATCGATGCTGTACCGATTATGCTCCGCCAGCAAGTTTTCCTGGTCCGGTGTCGTGACGTAGTAAAGACCCCGTTGCTTCGCATCGACAGGGCTAGGTGGTTCGTAAGCGGCAAACGGAATAAGCGGCCTCAGAAACGCTGGTGTCTCTTGAATGTGCAGGCTTTCGTGAACGGGTAGTGTCACCAGATCATGCTCACTTAGCCAATGGCGGGCCGCACGCATACGCTTGCGATAGACATCGAGCAATTGTGCCGGTTGCGGGTGTTGCCTTTTGATCTGGTCGAGCAAGCTATCGATGCCGGCTCCAGGTTCCATCCTCGCAGCCTGTGCCTTCAACTCCGCCTCGGTTGCGTCAAACAGCCTCTGACCGAACGCGAGCAGCGTTTTTGCACCAACATCGAGACCATGTCTTTCGCGCAATAAGCGATTGAAACGGTCTTCGCCGACCGCAAAATCGCCAGCCGCTCGGTGCGCGATCTCACGCTGCAGAAACCGTGCAAAATCCTCTAATGCATGCGCAGCATCGTCGAGCAGAGGCTGCAAGCGCGCTGGGCTGGTCAACTTACCGGCGAGCAGCGGATGCCTGCCAAGGTTACGAACAAAGTCTGCACCGATTTCGGACTGCTGGACCGCTGATTGCAGCCATATTGGCACGACCTGTCCAGACTGCTGCGATAAGAAACCACGCGCGCCGCGGAGATACCTAGGAATGGTCTGCAGGCGTTGTGTGATCGCTGTTTGCACCTCAGCTATAGGATGGATCAGTAACTGATAGAGCGCTTGCACCGGCACGTAAGGCAGCGGGTTACGATAGCGCCAGTCGAGCTCCTGCAAGTCGTGGCATTCCACGCTGACGGCCGCCTTCATCAACTCGTAATCGGTCACGCGATCGGGACTCAGCCCATCCTGATCGAGCTCATCCAGCGCCGAATGCATTTTCTGAAGCAGCGAGGTCAGGGCGCCAATGTCATCGTCATCATAGGCCCTGAGCAGGCCGGCGAAACCCTGCTGACCGATGCTGACCGCTTCCTCAGGATGAAATCGGAACCAGGCGTGGTAAAACTGATACCGCAAATCATCAAAATTCTGGTTCAACGCATCGGGCACTTGGTTCAATCCGCCAAATCGATAATCTCAAAATCATGCGTCAATTCGACGGACGCCGACAGCATGATCGACACCGAACAATACTTTTCCGCTGTCATTTTCACCGCCCGTTCGACTTTTTTTCGGTCGAGGTCGCGCCCCGTGACGATGTAATGAATGTGTATGCGCGTGAAGACTTTCGGCACCTTGTCGGCACGCTCCGCTTCGACCTGAACCTGGCAGTCAGTAACCGCCTGACGCTGCCGCTGCAAGATCAGCACGATATCGAATGAGGTGCATCCGCCAAGTCCGAGCAGCACCATCTCCATCGGCCTGACACCCATGTTGCGCCCCCCTACATCCGGCGCACCATCCATCACTACGGAATGCCCACTGCCGGATTCACCGACGAATGACATATGATCGAGCCATTTCACTGTTGCTTTCATGTTTAACCCTTGATGACCACCCTATTGCTTTTGAGGTTTGTTGTTGTCCTGTATGATGAGGCCGTTGCCGGCACAGTAACAAATCATGAGTATTATCCGTGAAATACCCAAACTGAACCCAACGCTCGAGCATTTTCTCGAACACACGCGTCACAAAACCTATGACGCCCGGTCTATGATCATACACGAAGGCGATGTTTCAAAATGCCTGTACTATATCATCGAGGGTTCGGTCAGCGTACTGGCAGAAAACGAGAGCGGCGACGAAATCATACTTGCGCATTTGAACGAAGGCGATTTTTTCGGTGAAGCCGGTCTGTTCGAGTTCGACCACAACGAACCCGGCAAGCGCACAGCCTGCGTCATTGCGCGCAGCAAGTGCATCATCGCGGAGATCGGCTATGACCAGTTTCGCGGCATAGTCAACCAGGACCCGGCGATCATGTTTCTGCTGACCAGCCAGATTTTCAACCGTCTGCACAAGACCAGTCAAAAAGTCCGCGATCTGGTCTTTCTCGACGTTAATCCGCATTTCTCACCAGGCGGCGTTGTATCCTGATAAGACATTGGTCTCTTTGAAGAAAATCCTGATGATCAAAATACAGTGTGTTTTTCAAGCATGCCTATCACGGTTCAGGCTAGTCTTCGCGTCCGTAGGCTTG
>JARFQK010000275.1 GCA_029287815.1 Gammaproteobacteria bacterium | reverse complement strand
ACGGTTCAGGCTGGTCTTCGTGTCCGTAAGCTTGCTCTTCACTCAAACCATAGCTATGGCTATGCTTTTCGCTCCAGAGCGGCGCTTACGAACACGAATCCTGCGCCTGCTCCCGTGATCCTGGTGAGAAATGCGGGCTAGTGCCCGGTATAAAGAGTATCGATTACCTGCTGATAGCGCTCCATGATTTGCTTGCGTCTGAGCTTTTGTGTAGCAGTCATCAAACCATTGTCGATTGTCCACGGCTCCAAAGTCAGGTAGACGGCCCGAATTCGGGCGTACGCCGGAAATGCCGCAAGCTGTGCGTTGATGCGCTCCAATACGACTTTCTTCACTGCTTCAGCGTTCAACGAAGCGGGATCCTCGGCATCGACCCCCAATTCAGCAGCAAGGCTTCTCCAACCCTCGGCCCGAAGTACGATCAAGGCAGCGAGATAGGGCTTGCCTTCACCAACTACAACGACCTGCTCCGAAAGCGTGTCGCGACCGATAGCCATTTCAAGATCGACACGCGGGACTTTTTCGCCCGTTGAGGTCACAAGGATGTCCTTGATTCGCCCCCGTATGTAGACTCTGGCATCGCTGATCTCAGCGATATCACCGGTATGCAGCCAGCCGTCCGGATCAATGACCTCGGCCGTAGCCTCGGGCCGCTGCCAGTAGCCAAGCATCACCGTGGGACCGGCCACCAGCAGTTCATTGGCCTGACCCAGACGCAGCTTCACGCCGGGAAGCGGCGGCCCCACCGAGTCTGGCATATTATCCTGAAGCCGGTTACCGCTCACCACAGGTGAGGTCTCCGTGAGGCCGTACCCCTGCAGGATCGGCAGACCGAATCCGATGAAACAACGCGCGACTGCTTCATCCAGGGGTCCACCGCCACTGATTACCACGCGTAATCGCCCACCGAGCTCGGCGAGGATTTTTTTGACGACAAGGGTGTGCAGTACCGGCCAGAGTAAACGTTCGCGCAACGAAGGCGGCCGGCCACGGCCTTGCGACCACTCAAAGCGGATGTTTCCAATCCTCGTCGCAAGCTGAAACAGGCGTTTCGCCAGCGCTCCTTTGGATTCGAGGCTTTGCTCGATGCGGCTATGGGCTCGCTCGAACATCCTTGGCACCGAGACCAGAACTGTTGGCCGGATATTTCTCAGATCATCGCCCAGAGCCTTGATCGAACGCGCGAACACGACCTGACTACCTGCGCACATGGGATAGTAATAGCCGACCGTGCGCTCCAACATATGCGACAGCGGCAGAAACGAGAGGTAAACATCTTCAGGGTAGCCCGGTACTATGCGGGAGATCGCTTCCACGTTGGCAAGGATATTGCCGTGCGACAGCATTACGCCCTTGGGCCGACCGGTGGTGCCGGACGTGTAAACGATGGTGGCGAGATCGTCCAGAGCAATGTCCGGCGCAGCAACCGCGCCAGTCTGATTCAGCCACTCCTCGACATGGCATACCTTGAGTCCCTCGGCACTTTCTGCCGCCTGATCCAGCACAACGACCGTTTCGAGCTCAGCAAACTGGTCGCTATACTGGGCTATCTCGACCCATTGCGCACGCTCGCCAACGAGCACAAGCCGGCTACCGGAATTTCCAATGATATACGCAGCGTTGCCCGCGTTGTCCTGATTGTAAATCGGCACAACGACCAAACCTAGCGACAGAGCGGCTTGTTCAAACAATAGCCACTCAACCGAATTTCTGAGCATTACAGCGACCCGGTCACCCGGATTCAGGCCAGCATGAGCCAGAGCCCCCTGCCAACGGTCCACCAACTGTGCCGTCTCGGCCCAGCTGAAGGACAGCCACCGACTCGCGACAGAATCATACTGCCGATAGGCAATTGCATCGGGTGTTCTCCGGACTCGGCAACGAAACAGTCCTGCGAGATGGCCCGCTTCAGTCATGGTGATAAAATCTGTGCTCGGCATAAGCTGGTCTTTAGGGTCGATATCGCATCTTACCCGAAGGCGGATAAACCGTGTTGATCGCCGACACTCGCGCAATTGCGACGGCGTCACACATGAGGGCAACAAAAGCCATGTAATCGGCTATTCTCGAGCTGGCTTCAGTAGAGCAAGCCCATGACTACCGTCATCACGAGCAGGAAAAGTATAGTCATGATGCCACCGGCCCTGATGAAATCGACAACGCGGTAGCCGGCCGGCCCCATGATCAATGCATTGACCTGATGGGTGGGGATCAAAAAGGAATTGGACGTCGCGACAGCCACAGTCAGCGCGAACACGGCTGGATTCGCACCAGCGCCGATGGCGATGTTCACCGCCAGCGGAACCAGCAGCACGGTCGCCCCAACATTGGACATGACCAACGTGAAAAAAGTCGCCAGTGTCGCGACTGCGAGCTGAATGACCCAGATCGGCATATGACCGACCACGCCGAGCACCTGCTCGGCGATCCACCGGGCTGTGCCTGAGGTTTCGACGGCGAGCCCCAGGGGTATCAGCGAAGCCAGCAGAAACACCGTCTTCCAACTGACCGAGGCATACGCTTCGTCGATACTCAACACGCCCGACAGCACCATACCCATTGCTCCAGTCAGCAGTGCCACCGACAAACGGATGTCGGTAAACAGCACCATGATCAATGCCAAGGCGAAGAAAGCGGCCGCCCAGCCCACCTTGTGCGGTCGTAGTTCTTCGTGCGGATACTCGGTTGTGACCACAACGAAGTTACGGTCCTTTTCGATCCGCGACAAGACCTTCCAGGGCGTGTGAACCACCAGCGTGTCGCCAGCCTGAAAAGGCATGTTTCTGATGTCGTCACCCTCGCGCAGGGTTTTGCCGCCGCGATGCAAAGCGATCAGCGCCATGCCATAGGTTTTGCGCATCCAAATGTCACGCGCGCTTCTGCCTACCAGACCCGATCCTGGCGGGATCACGACTTCGGCGATGCCGGCCTTGGCAGCGGACAGGTCATCTGCGAATGTGCGCAAACGGGGGCGCTTCTGCAGATCATATTTGGCAACGAAACGTTCCAGATTCTGAGGATCAGCAATCACGCCCAGCACCATACCGGCGCTTACCGCAATATCCCGGGCCAGCGTCCCGGGACCGATACGGCTGGCCTGCCCGGGAAGCTTGGTTGCGATCACACGCACCCGGTTTAGCGGCTCGATATCGTCGAGCTGCTGACCAATGAGCGTACTGTCGTCGGTGACGACCAGCTCCCACAACGCGTAGCGGACACCATAGACGTCCTGAAAATACTTCATCGGATCCGCCGCTGTCGATCCACTTTGCTTGGGTGTTTTTGGCAGCACGTAGCGGCCGGCGATCACAAAATACAAAATGCCAGTTACGACCAGCGCCAACCCTATCGGCGTGACCGAGAACAATCCCCAGGTTTCCATTCGTTGTTCGGCAGGCAATGCCCTGTTGGATGTCAGGATCAAGTCATTCAGCAGGATCAGCGGACTCGAACCGACCATCGTCATCGTACCGCCAAGAATCGCAGTAAAACCCATTGGCTTCAGCAGGCGCGACATCGGCAGGCCCGAACGGGCCGAGATCCGCGATACCACCGGCAGGAACAGCGCCGCAGCGCCGACGTTCTGCATGAATGAGGAGATGACCCCAACAGTCGCGGATATAATCGGAATGATTCGTCTCTCTGTACTGCCGCCAGCCTTCAGGATTAGGGCTGCAACCTGGTTCATGATACCGGTCTTGTCCAATCCGGCACCAATAATCATGACCGCGATGATCGAAATCACAGCATTCGATGAAAAACCGTCGAACAGATGTTTATTGTCGACCAGCCCTTGTTCCAGGCCCATCAACGGGGCCAGCAGCGAAGTCAAACCCAGCAAAACCATAATGCTGGCTGCTGCCACATCGACGCCAACGAGCTCAAAAACGAACAGATAGATGGTAAGCATCAATATGCCTGTGACCCAGGCTATTTCGACCGTGGGTACGACCTCTGCGAGCATAATCGCAACAGTAAGAAAAATGGCTGCCGCGACCAGTTGGCGTACGTTGAGCTTACCCGAGGTAGCGATGCGTTTTTCTTCATCTGCGAGTGCAGCCATGTCGTTAGCTCCCTAAACCTGTGTTGAGTGTGTTTTTTACAAACGCTATCAGCAAAACTCGATTATCGCACCTTGGAAATTCTCATGCCTTTCCAGAACACAACCCTTGTCCAGCATGCTTGAAAAACACACTGTGTTTTCGATCGCCCGCGTTGCACCAAACGCGTCGATGCCTCATCAGTATTTTACGCCGCCTGGTGCGAAATGCGGGCTAACAGCCTAAGTCCGACAGGCTGTTAGCCCCATGTTGCCGTCAGTTATGGGCACCTTGCGCCTATCAACGTTCGACTCGATCGTGCATAATGCAAACGATTCTCATTGATCCAATCTAAGGCGCCGCTATTATGAGTAAAGCAAGACTGCTGCTGGTGCTGGCCCTGGTGTTGATCATAGCCAGTTATTTTATCTTCGACCTTGGCGAGTATTTCAGCCTCGATTTCTTCAAAGCGCAACAGGCGATAATTGACGATTTCTTTGCCGAGAATCCACTGCAAACCGCCTTGATATTCTTCTGCATTTACGTCGCTGTAACCGGGCTGTCGCTCCCCGGCGCGGCGATCATGACGCTAATAGGGGGCGCAATCTTCGGCTTGCTGTGGGGAACCGTTGTTGTCTCTTTTGCCAGCACACTGGGCGCGACGCTCGCATTCCTGGTGTCGCGTTTTTTGCTTCGTGACTACGTACAGAGCAAGTTCTCCCGCAACCTCAGGGCGATCAATGCCGGTATCAGAAAGGACGGCGCATTTTACCTTTTTACGCTGCGACTGATACCTCTGTTTCCATTCTTCGTGATCAACCTGGTCATGGGACTGACCCCGATCAGCACGCTGAAATTCTTTCTGGTCAGTCAGATCGGTATGCTACCGGGAACGCTGGTGTACGTGAACGCGGGTACCCAGATCGCAAAACTCGACTCACTCAGCGGAATTTTGTCGCCGCCACTGCTGATCTCGTTCGCATTGCTGGGTGTCTTTCCGTTGATTGCAAAATACACAGTGACTATGCTGAAACGACACAAAGCGCTCAGGCAATACAAAAAGCCTGCCCGATTCGACCATAACCTGGTCGTGATCGGCGCCGGATCGGCTGGACTGGTCAGCGCCTATATCGCTGCCGCAGTCAAGGCCAGCGTTGCATTGATCGAAAAACACAAGATGGGCGGTGATTGTCTGAATACCGGCTGTGTTCCGTCCAAGGCGATCATCCGCTCAGCCAAGTTTCTACACCTGCAGACGCGAGCTCGCGAATTCGGTTTCAAATCAGCCCATGCCGAGTTCGATTTCGCTGAGGTAATGGAGCGCGTCCAGCGCGTCATCAGTCAGGTCGAACCGCATGACTCTGCAGAACGTTATACCCAATTGGGCGTCGAGTGCATCCAGGGTTCCGCCAGGATCACGTCGCCTTACACCGTCGAGGTCAACGGCAGGACACTGACGACGCGCAACATCATCATTGCCACAGGCGGGCGCCCGTTCGTACCACAGATCAACGGCATCGAGTCTATCGACTACTACACGTCAGACACGATCTGGTCGATTCGGGAACTGCCCGAGCGCCTAATCGTGCTTGGCGGTGGTCCGATCGGCTGCGAACTGGCACAGGTGTTCGCGCGCTTTGGCAGCCAGGTCACGCTGGTGCACCGCCAGCCGACATTGCTCAAACGCGAGGACCCGGAAATCGCTGCGATGGTCGAACAGCAGTTCGCCCGAGAGGGTATCGATCTCCGGCTTTCCCATTCGGCAGAGTCGATAGAAGTGCGTGACGGCGTCAAGACCTTCACCAGCATACACGAAGGCGAGCATGTCGATCTCGAGTTCGATGCACTGCTGGTCGCGATCGGCCGTGAACCGAACACGCACGGCTTCGGTCTCAGTGATCTGGACATTGCGCTAACACCTCAGGGTACGATAGAAGTCAATGAGTTCATGCAGACCAGTATGCCGAACATCTACGCCTGCGGTGACGTCGCCGGCCCTTATCAGTTCACTCACGTCGCCGCCCACCAGGCGTGGTATTGTGCCGTGAATGCACTGTTCGGGGGCTTCAAGAAGTTCAAGGTCGATTATTCGGTGATTCCCTGGGCGACTTTCACCGACCCGGAAGTAGCGCGCGTCGGCCTGAATGAGAAGCAGGCGCAAGCCGAGGGTATCGCATATGAGGTCACGCGCTATGGCATTGATGACCTTGACCGCGCGATCGCTGACGAAGCCGCGCACGGTATGGTCAAAGTCCTGACGGAACCTGGCCGCGATAAAATACTCGGCGTAACCATTGCCGGCGAACATGCCGGCGATCTGATTACCGAGTATATCACCGCGATGCGCTACAACCTGGGAATGAACAAGATACTCGGGACCATCCATATCTACCCGACACTGGCAGAGGCCAACAAATATGCAGCCGGCAACTGGAAACGCGCGCACGCACCCGAGCGACTGCTGAAGTGGATCGCACGCTATCACCGCTGGATCCGAGGAGCCTGAATGGGTAAAAGCGCCAGGCCGGGCAACTCACTTGGTGTGCAGACTATCATATCGATAAGCAATGTCTCCAAGACCTACGCCAGCGGTCACCAGGCCCTGAAGGATCTTAGCCTGGATATCCGACGCGGCGAGATCCTGGCGCTGCTCGGACCCAACGGTGCCGGGAAAACCACGTTAATCTCGATCATCTGCGGCATCGTGAATGCAACCACCGGCACAGTCACTGTGGACGGGCACGACATTGTTGCAGACTTTCGCACGACACGCAGCATGATCGGGCTGGTGCCTCAAGAACTGACCCTTGGAGCTTTTGAAAAGGTCATCAATACACTGCGATTCAGTCGCGGCTTGTTCGGCAAAAAACAGGACGACGTCTACCTCGAACAATTGTTGAAAAACCTGTCGCTGTGGGACAAAAGAAACAACCCGATAATGTCGCTGTCGGGCGGCATGAAGCGACGCGTGCTGATCGGGAAAGCGTTGGCGCACGAGCCAACGGTCTTGTTTTTAGACGAGCCCACAGCGGGCGTCGATGTCGAGCTGCGCAAAGACATGTGGGCACTCATACGACGCCTGCGCGAATCGGGTGTTACGATCATACTGACCACGCATTACATCGAAGAGGCCGAGGGGATCGCCGATCGCGTCGGCGTGATCAACAGAGGTGAATTGCTGCTACTGGATGCCAAGCACAGCATCATGCACACTTTGGGCAAAAAACAGTTGCACATCGAGCTCGAACAAGCGATCGCGTCGCTACCATCGACGCTGTCCGACTGGGGCTTAGAACTGTCCTCCGACGGCAGCCAGCTGACCTTCACCTATGACCCACATAATGCGGGCAGCGGGATCGCCGGCCTGCTCGAGGCGGTCAGTGATGCCGGTCTGGTGCTGAAGGACGTGAACACATCGCAAAGCACGCTGGAAGAAATTTTCGTCAATCTGGTGAAAGAAACCTTATGAATATTCATGCGATCAAGACCATCTACAAATACGAGATGTTGCGTGCCTGGGAGACCCTGCTGCAGAGCTTCGCATCGCCGGTGATTACCACGTCGCTCTACTTCGTCGTCTTTGGCTCCGCGATTGGCACGCGCATCCAACAGATCGAAGGCGTGCCCTACGGCAGCTTTATCGTTCCCGGCCTGATCATGCTGGCACTGCTGACACAAAGCACCGCCAACGCTTCGTTTGGGATTTTCCTGCCGAAATTTACCGGTGCGATCTACGAAATCATGTCCGCACCAATATCGTTCATCGAGATTCTGATCGGTTACGTCGGCGCTGCTGCGACAAAGTCCTTCATCATCGGATTGATCATTCTGCTAACGGCAGGTTTTTTCGTGCCACTGAAGATTGCCCATCCATTCTGGATGCTGGGATTCCTGATCCTCACCTGCATCACCTTCAGTCTGCTCGGGTTTATCATCGGACTGTGGGCGAATAACTTCGAAAAACTGCAGCTGATCCCCTTACTGATCATTACGCCGCTGGTGTTCCTGGGTGGGAGCTTTTACTCGGTCGACATGCTGCCACCCGCCTGGCAGACAATCACGCTGTTCAATCCGGTGGTTTACCTGATCAGCGGTTTTCGCTGGAGTTTTTTCGAAGTGGCTGACGTAAGCGTTGGCCTGAGCCTGTCGATGATCGTCCTTTTCATGCTGACCTGCCTGGCTATTGTCTGGTGGATGTTCAAGACAGGCTACCGCCTGAGACAGTAACGAGCCTAAGCCCACCGAGGCTGCGCATCCGTGCGTCGCGGACACGCTGAATTGATCAGGCTTTCCTCAACTGATATACATTCAGCACGTTTTAGCCCGCATTTCTCGCCAGGATCACGGGAGCAGGCGCAGAACGGAACCCGCATGTCCCACCAGATGGACGAGCCCTCACTTGATCAGGGTGTAAAGAAAACCGGACATATGTCGGCGCAATTGACATATATTCCAGGACCGCAAGACTTTAATTCATTGATAAATATATAAATATATTGATGGCATGTATATTGCTCGCTAAGAGTTGTGTAGATGTGTTTTTAAATGGTGTTCGCTCTTCCAGGAGGGGTAAAATGAGAAAATCAAGACGATATCTGCCGATTCTACTGTTGTGTGGGGCGTGTTCCTTCGCCCACGCTGCGACAACGACAATCATGCAAAGCCCGCACGAACCCGATCTGATCGGTGCTGGTGGCATACTCGATGCTCACTTTGGCTTGCATAACCTGAGGTCTATCGACAACAATTTCGATCAGAAGTGGGCCGGGCTGTCTAATGTCGACATAGCCGTCGTTGCCAAGCATTCGGCTTACACACAGGACATTGGCTACATGGATGCCTCAAATAATTACGTCTCGTTAATGGGCAACATCACCGCAGGATCCGGTCGGTCTGCGTCGTTCAACGATGTCAACTCAGGCTCACCATTCCACTTTGGACTTAATCCCAGTGGCTCACCAGTATTCAGCTCCTTCATGAAAGGGAATCCGGACAATGGCCAAGACCACATGGTCAGTTGGCTAATTACCGGTGGTGAGCACGCAGGAGATTTCGTCATTGCCTGGGAAGACCTGCCTCACCTGGGCGACCGCGACTATAACGATCTTGTGTTACGTGTATCTGGCGTTACTCCTGTGCCTATTCCAGCAACCGCATGGTTGTTCATCTCAGGGCTGATTGGCGTTATTGGTATAGCGCGCCGGAAACGTACGCGCGTATAGCTTAGATAGGCAGGAACAAAAGCGCTCGAGCGCGACATCATACCCGCCGTGGCCTGCTTGCGCCTGCTCCCGTGATCCTGGTGAGAAATGCGGGCTAGAGCAAGCGTCGCTTCAGCATGTACAGCGATAACGCGGCCAGCGCAACCACCGCGACTGTTTTGACGATGCGTGCTTGAGATGTGCGCGGACTGGACGCTGCTCCCGATGAACGCGACTCGCGCGCGGTGTTGGTTTTAGCTGACTGCCGCGCGGTGTTGGTTTTCGCTGCCTGCCGCCCGCTCTTTTGGGTCGCAGAGCCGGTGTCCTTTGGCACATCCGGTTCGAACCCGCTGGCCTGTGATTTGTGCCGTTCAACACCCTGAGATAAATCGAGTTTGGATCGTTTTTTCACAAGTCGATGTCCCGTTTGATGGTTTCCCATAATCGCGCGATCTCTCGCGCGGCTTTACCGTCAGCCTCATACTCGGTCACCGCTCGACCGTCGATCAAAGCATGACTGAGCGCTGCCCGTTGGCTGATCGCGACCTCGCATACGGGTAAGTTGTAGTGCTTTAGAGCCTCCCGTGCCTCGCTGACGATATGGGGCTCGCCGAACAGTTTGGGCGGCGGGCATGCATTGAGCACGATCACACAGCTGGCACTGATTTCGCTGACGATCGCGGTCGTCGCACCGATCGCATCGAGATCCAAGATTGCCGGTCGCGTCGGAATGATCACATGATCAGATAAGCGCGCGCAGGCGCTGGAGTCAGCCGAGCTGTGCGGAGCCGTGTCGACGATGACCAGATCGTACGACTGCGAACGTGCTTGCTCCAGGATCCGCTTCAGATCTGCGCCGCCGGCCTGTATCAGTTCCGGCTGCTGCTCACGGCGTCGCTTCCACCAGGCGGTAGCACTTGCCTGTGGATCGATATCCAGCAATAACACCCGCATACCTTCTGTTGTGCCCTGCACCGCCAGATGCACGCTCAGCGTCGTCTTACCTGTCCCGCCTTTCTGAGCGATGATACCCAGTGTTTTCATCTACGCATAGCCTTTGATCCGAATGGTGACCGGACGCCCGCTTTCGTCCCATTTATCCGCTTGTCGGAACCATGAACACTTTGATGATCAACGGCTAGAAAAACACGCTGCTGCCTTGAATGTCGATGCCAAATGGTGGTTTGCACGATCTGTTGTCTGAAATGTTATTCTCGGTTGGCGCCTGAGGTAAAACCCATCATCCAGAGTCAGGCCTGTTCGTTCACTGGATGTTCGGCAACGGCTAGCTACTTCTCTACTTCGACTGCCTCTTGTTCCTCGGCCTCTCCGTCGATGACAATCCCCTTTCTGCGCTTCATTTTTCTGAACTCATTGGCTACGGGCTCGACGCGGCCCACCGCCCGACCCAGTTGAAAACCGACCGTGAACAAACCGATTCCGATAAAAACACGTATTACAGTGGACATTTCACGCCCCCCACAAAAACCGATCAATACGCGATACAGGCACCATAACGCATGTCGCCTATTGCCGCACCGTTATTTTCTTGCTTAGGCCGGTAACTCCCGATCGGAGTATAAATCAGCCGTTTTACCAACATCAAGGCGGCATACTCCTGCTTATGCCGCCGTCAGTCCGCTACGCACCAACAGTGCGGTCAGACCTGGATTGCGCCCCATAAAATCACGGAATAACCTGGCCGCGTCAACGGAGTTTCCTTTACTGAGGATTTTCTGACGAAACTCGCGCCCAACTTCCGGGCTGAGTACCCCACCTTCCATGAAACGCGTGAAAGCGTCGGCATCGAGCACCTCGGCCCATTTATAACTGTAGTACCCCGCTGCATAACCAGTCGAACTCGAAAACAGATGACTGAAACGCCGCGCTATCGTTGGCGGTCGTGTTGACAGAGGCACCTGATAATCGGCCACTAGCTCGTTAGCGAGTTCATCCAGATCGCGGCCACGATGCTGGTTGTAATGCATATGCAACTCGAGATCGAGTTTGGCGAAACTGAGCTGTCGCATCATTGCCGTCGCGGCACGGTAGTTCCGAGCGGCCAACATCTTCTCGAACAGGTCTTCAGGTATGGGTTCGCCAGTTTGATGATGACGCGCGAATAAATCGAGGCTGGCCCGCTCCCAGCAGAAATTCTCCATGATCTGTGACGGCAGTTCGACAAAATCCCAGACCACATTGACGCCGTTGAGCGACTTGATCTCGACGTCACCGAGCAGGTGGTGCAACAAGTGGCCGAACTCGTGAAAGACGGTCTGTACTTCGTTGTGCGTCAGCAGCGCTGGCTTGCCATCGGAAGACGGCGTCAGGTTGCCGCAGATCAGGCCGAGATGGGGCTTGCGTGGCTCACCAGTGATGCCTGGCGGCTCGCCGGTGTACAAATAACTCATCCAGGCACCAGCACGCTTGTCATCGCGCGGGTGCCAATCGGCATAGAACGAGCCAAGATGCTCGCCAGTTTCGGCATCGCCCAATACGTAGAACTTGACGTCTTCATGCCAGACCTCGATTCCGTCCGGCGCATGCGCGCCCGGGTCTGCGTGCACACAGTCCAGCGCACGAATTTTCAGCTGAAAGATTTTCTCGGCGATTCGAAACAGGCCGTTGAGCACACCGTCGATCGGGAAATACGGTCGCAAATCTTCATCATTGAAATTGTACTTCGCTCTGCGCTGCTTTTCAGCCCAGTAGGCCAGGTCCCAAGGCTCGAAAGGTGCTGCAGGCTCGCCGGTCTGCTGCGCGCGGAACCGCTCCAGATCTTCGATCTCCCGTTCGAAAGCCGGTTTCGTTTTACGGTAAAGATCTTCCACAAACTGCATTGCGCTCGCACTGTCGGCGGCCATCCGGCGTTCGAGCACATGGTCGGCGAAGTGTTCCTTGCCGAGTAATGCGGCCTTTTCGTGGCGCAGATCCAGGATCCGCCAGATCAGTTCAGTGTTGTCATACTGACCGCCATAACCGATCGTCGTGGTGCCCTCCCACACTTGCTTGCGCAGGCCGGCATCGTCAGCATGCTCGAGCACCGGCAGAAAACATGGTGCCTTCAGCGTAATCCGCCATACCGGGCGCTCTTCGCTACCCAACCCTGCCGCCGCCGCCCCACTGCGCAAGATCGCCAATGCTGTCGGCGGCAGCCCGGTCAGGCGGCCTGGATCGTCGACAGTCAACGCCCAAGCATTCGTCGAGTCGAGCACATTCTCGGAATACTTCTGTGTCAGGCGGGCGAGCTCCGCCTGAACGACCTGCAAGCGCTGCTTTCTGTCCGCCGACAGATCGGCGCCATTCTGGCGAAAATCGGCCAGCGTTTCACTGAGCATCCGTGCGCGCGCGCCGCTGAGCTTGCTGGCATCCTCGGTGTTGGAATAGGCTTCGATCCGTTGCCATAAGCCCTGATTCAGCGGCAACTTGGCGTAGAACTCGGTCACGCGCGGCAGCATGTGATTGTAGGCTTCACGCAAGGCCTGCGTGTTCCGCACTGAGTCCAGGTGTCCGACGCGGCGCCAGACCAGGTCTAGATCCTCGGTTGCTTGCTCTAGCGCCAGCAGCGTATTCTCAAAAGTGAGACGTGCATGCTCGCACAGCGGAGCAGCGAGCTCGTCGATCTGAGCCTGCGCCCGCTCGAGCGCCAAGTTGATATCTGGCTCGATCGTTTCGGGCACAAGCCGGGACCAGCGGATATGAAAGTCATTATCGAGAAACGGATGGACCATCGTTGTTGCGGCTCGCTGCTCTAGGCAAATTCCAGTCATAAGCGAACAGGCAGTATATTAGCATTGACGG
>JARFQK010000197.1 GCA_029287815.1 Gammaproteobacteria bacterium | reverse complement strand
CTTTCAACGTTTTGGGCTCGGTGCGGTCCTGGGTTTTCTGATGGCCGGCGTCCTGGTGGGGCCCTGGGGTTTGGGTTTTATCGAGGCTGTGGACGAGGTTCGCCACCTTGCGGAATTCGGGGTTGTCTTCCTTCTGTTCATCATCGGTATGGAGTTGAAGCCGTCACGGCTATGGCTTATGCGGCGCAGTGTGTTCGGTCTTGGCACTGCGCAGGTGCTGGTCACGGGAGCAGTTATCACAATGGCGGCGCTCGCGCTGGGACTGGACATACGCGCCGCCCTGATCGCGGGCTTCGGCCTGGCACTTTCATCGACGGCTTTTGGTCTGCAGATACTCAGCGACCGGGGTGAACTCGGCACGGCCTACGGTCGCTCGGCTTTCGCGGTCTTGCTTCTGCAGGACCTGGTCGTGGTGCTGCTGATCGCGCTGCTGCCTCTTCTCGCGCAGGATAGGCTGACCATCACCGAGGATGTGGAGCTGGCCGTTCTGGAGTCGATGCTGATACTCGCGGGGGTGTTTATCCTGGGGCGCACCCTGCTGCGCCCCGCGCTCCAGCTCGTCGCCGGAATCCGGCGCAGTCCTGAGATATTCACCGCAACCGCGATCCTGTTGGTGCTTGGTGCCGCATGGCTCACCGAGCATGCCGGTCTGTCGATGGCCCTTGGCGCCTTCCTCGGTGGCCTGGTGCTGGCGGATTCGCGCTACCGGCATCAGATCATGGCCGACATTCAGCCCTTCCGTGGCCTGCTGCTCGGGCTGTTCTTCATGAGCGTCGGCATGTCCATCAATTTTGGTCTGCTGGGTCGACTGGGTGTCCAGGTGGCCGTCCTGGTTGGTGCACTGCTGCTGCTCAAGGCGATCCTATTGTGGTTGTTGTGTTGGCTTACCGGCCGCGCGCATACCGATTCCATTCGGGTTGCTCTGTTGCTCGCCCAGGCGGGTGAGTTCGGTTTTGTCCTTTTCGGTCTGGCTATGACGCTTGGGCTAATGGATGGGGAGCTTTACCAGCTGTTGCTTCTCGTTATTGCCTTGAGCATGGCAGCCACGCCTCTGCTGGTGAAGCTGGGCGCCTTGGTTGGGTCGGCTGCTGCGAGCACGACGCCGGCTGCTGCTCCGGTGCATGAACCGATCCCCGCTTCAAGTGACCACGTCATCGTCGCTGGTTTCGGTCGGTTCGGGAGCCATCTTGCCCGCATCCTGGGCAAGGCGGGCATTCCCTACCTGGCCCTGGAGGTCAACCCGGCCCGGCTTGCCAGGGCTCGAGCCCTGGGCTACCCGGTGTTCTACGGAGATGCCAGTCATGTCGAGGTGTTGCGCTCGGTCGGCGCGGCAGATGCCTCGATGGTGGTGTTTACCCTCGACCAAATGGAGAGCACCGGGCAAGCGGTCGTCGCAGTGCGCGAGGCCTTTCCCGGCTTGCCGGTTTATGCCCGCGCCTGGGACAGCAAGGTGGCTCAGAGGCTGCGCTCGATGGGTGTCACCTGTGCGGTCCCCGAGACCATCGCGACCAGCCTGCAACTCGCCCAGGACGTGTTGCTCGCAGCGGGCGTATCCCCAGATCTGGCGGCGCGGCTTCTCGACGAGGCCCGCGCGAAGGAGCAGAGCAAGGTTGCGAAGCCTCTCGGGCCTGATGGGCAGCCAGGATTCAAGGACATCCTGTTAGTCCTCACGCCGCACGGCGACGAGACGGCCGCCCTTAACCACGCGGCCGCTCTGGCTGGCGATAACCGCGCGACCCTGACCGTTGCTGAGGTGATGACCGAGGCCACGGTCAGTGGCGAGCCCGAGGTGTCGACTCCCGATGAGCTGGATGACGAGATGGCCGAGAACCGGCGCGGGCGCCTCGAGGAAATGGTTGCGGGGTCGCGCGGGAATCTGGATATACACACCAAGGTGCTCGTTGGCAGGCCGCATGAGGAGATTACCCGCGAGGTCGTAGCCAGTGGCCGAGATATGGTGCTGAAGGCTGCGGAGGGCGGGCGTGGGCTGCGCGAGCGTCTCTTCGGCGACAGCGACACGCGTCTGCTGAAAACCTGCCCCTGTCCCGTGCTGCTTGTTCGCTCGCCGCCGCCGAAGCCCTACCGCCACCGCCGCATTCTCGCGGCTGTGTACCGGGATGAACACCCGGCCGGTCACCGGGACGATCGACACGCTGTGAACCGCAAGATTCTGGAGCACGCGGCCTGGCTGGCCACAGCCCAGTTTGCTGAGCTGCACGTGGTTCACGCCTGGGAGGCTTACGGCGAACAGGATTTGCGAAGCGGGCGCTCACCCTACCACTGGGACGCCGATGCCTACGTGGAGCGCGAGCACAAAAGGAATCAGGACGCGTTGAGCACCTGCCTTTTTGAGGTGCGCGAGTCGATGGGGAGCGATATGTTGCACGCGTTCAATCCCGTGTGTCACCTGGTCAAAGGGAGCCGCCGGGACGAAATCGTCAAACTCGCCACCAAGCTTGAAGCCGACCTGGTCGTCGTGGGCACCGCGGCCCACACTGGAATCACCAGCCTCATTGTGGACAGCACCGCAGAGGCTATTGCCAAGAACCTGGCCTGCTCCGTGTTGTTCGTGAAACCGCCGCAGTTCGTCGCGCCTTTCGTAATGGAACAATAGTCCGGAGTGTAGCTTTACGATGATCAGTCTGCAGATCGATCCGCGGTCTGCAGGTGCTCATTGAGCATATCTTGCAGCGTGCTCGTGCACTTGCCACAGCGCGATGCAAGAGCCAGATGCTGACGCAATTCGTTGATGCTCAATTTGCCCTCGTGCAAAGCCTGTTTGATCTGACTGTCTTTGATCGCGTTGCATACGCATATGTACATGGTCGCACCTATTACGAGTGTGCCGAGGTTATTCAATGCTGACCGGTATCGGTTCCGATCCGGTTAGCCGGGATTTGAGATGCGCGGCCAGCGCGCTGTCCATCGTTATCGCGTGCAATGGAAACCAGGTTACCAGGCTGTCGCGTACATAGTTCCGGCCAAACACAATGAGTCCCTTGTGCACGCTTCGGCTGAACTTGGTCATTTCACCCAGTACGCGTTCGTGATCGCTGTGGTGCTCTGCAGTTGCGGGAAAGCTGTGCTCAATCATGAGTCTGTGTTCGGACTCGAAGTGTGCCCGGGTATGTTCGAGTAGCCGATCAAATAAGCGGACGAATTCGGCATCGGGTGCCTTCTCCATGCTGTTCACCATGTCGACGAACTCGATGTGGGTGTTGTCCATTTGCTCAACACCCAGGATAAATTTGTGATCATCCCATTCGATGAAAGCCATTGGACAGTGCCTGTCGTTTCAGATTTTTGAGATGGGCGACCCTCTTCGACACCTTACTGGCCACGTAAAACAAGAAATCGTTTATATTCCTGTAACCCATGTCGACAATCAAGCTGCCGAGTCCATCAAACAGTCGCCGCGTTGTGTGTATCTCTTGCAGCGATCTGTCGCGGGTGCGGCATTCGGTGTCGTTTTCCCTGCACAGGGTCTTGCCTTTGCAGGCGCTGAATTTGCGCGCCATGCTAAGCCATGGCCTCTTGGACTTTTGCTTCCCGCGGGGTGGGCAAGGAGACGTTCACACCCGCGGCATCGAGCAGGCCGGTGATGTCATCGCGAATAATCTCGAGTTTCATCTTTTTGCAGAAGCGCTCTTCTTTCGCGTTCGGTTCCTTGATCAGTGCCCAGCCCGCGGGTTCGTCGGCGGCATAGATGATGTCGGACAGCACCATGCGCTCAGTATCCCGCGTCATCGGCACGCCGATAAACAGGTATTGACGGCTCTTGCGGTATTGCTTGACGAAGCCGGGTAAGCCGAAACCACCCATCAGTTCGGTGATGTAATCGACGTAATCGGCATCCGACGCAATGAACGAGGGTTCCGGCAGCGGGCTGCCCATAGGCTTCAACAGGATCGGTAAGCTGGTGTCCGCATCGGCGTGGTCTATTTCCGTGTAAGCAGTGCCGTCATAATGATGGATGCGAAAACGGTAATCGGTACCGCCGATTCGAGCAATACCATGCACGAGCAGGTGAGGGGTGTCAGCATAACTGTCCTGTAATTGTGTATCTCGGTTGATATCGATGACATAAGGTGGCTTCAAGTCCGCGAGCCATTCGTGCACCGCGGCCCGGGTCCATTGCTGCTGGCCGTAGAGGCCTTCGAGGAAGCGATTGACGAAACTGCGGCCCTTCTTGAGCTCCATGTCCATCGCGGCACGGGGAAATTCGTACATCAACCGGGGCGACATCGGCCGACCATTGTTCATTGCCAGTATCAGGCTGTCGCTGTCGGCTGGCATTGATTCGCCAGTCTCCTTGTTGACAACATCGATTAACGCGCCGGGTCCGAGATACGGAACCACTTTGCCGCTTGCGATGTTTGCAAGGATGTTTTCGTAATTGTAACTGCTCATAATCAAAGGTATCCGGTCGGGATGGAGTTACTCTTATGAGACCTGAAGCAAAATCCGTTCCAGTTCGTAAGTTGTTGAATACTAGAAGTCAATGGTGCGTAGTATGGTGCTGTTGCCAACAGGGGAGGCGACAGTCGCGTGCGATTGTCGCAAAACAAACATTTTTAGTCCGCAAATGAATGCAAATGCACGCAAATGTTTTTGGTATGTAATCTTTGCAATCGTGGAAGAAATATTACACTGAGTACTTGCTGTCCCAATTAACAATTACAGGCTTGCGATAGCTGCAAAAAATACAGTGATTTCATGAAACTGAAAGACCAAGGGACTTGAAATTGAAAAGTGAATAACGTCTCACTTAGTCGTCATCCCGGCATGTTTTAAGCCGGGATCCAGCGTCTTAAGTCACTGGATTCCGGCTTAAAACATTCCGGAATGACGCTCTGGGGCGTGTTTTTTGGCGCACGACAACTCCATTTGTCTAGCAGTATGCGGAAATGACGCGTAAGTGGGACAGCAATGAAACTAAGTACATTCATTCGTATTTTTTCCGAATCGCATCGATCCATTGATAACGGCTTACGTCACAGCTTATTCAGCAAATTAGCGTTTATTTGCGTTCATCAGCGGACTTAAAACGCCTACTCCCATGATTCTGGTAAGAAGTGCAGGCTAATGCGTGATGGTGACGGCATATACGCCACCGATCAGGATGACCTCTTCTTCACCGACCAGGAAGCCTGGCAGCAGACCGGAATAGAACAGGATTTTTTGCCAGCAGGCATCGACTTCGAGTATGTGGTCACCGAATTCATCGGCGCGATCTCGGTTGCGGGTAAACGAATTCAGGTTATTGAGTAGCAGGGTGGCATGCTGTCGGTCAGTTTGCTGTAGGACTTCATACTCCCTTAGGCGATCGATACCGCGATAAAGATGCAACAGCCGGGTGGGCTCATAGGTGCGTGCGAGTTCGTACTGGCAATAGCTATACAGCAGATCCATCTGCGATTCGAGTGCATTGGTTGCGTACAAACCGCGTGTGCGGGATCGAAGATAGGCAGCATAATGGCTGGATGTTGTGTCGGACTCGAGGTCCTTATACAAAGGTCCTTGGTGAAAACGTGACAAAAGGCCAAAGCGGGATTCAACCCAGCTTTTCATTACGGCCGCCTCCTGACCGTTTGGATCGAATAGCCAGCCGCGCAACAATCTCAGGTAGTCGGCCTTGTCTCGTCGTATGCCGCTGCTGTGGGGGTCCAGCCCGGTATCTTCGGGATGTTTGAAACGGAACCGTACGGTCATGTAATCCATGAAATGAAACGCACGCTGTTCGGGTTCAGCGATGCCGTCGAGTTCAGTGAAAAACCGATGGTGTAATTCGCTTACCCCATCAATGTAGATCGGCTCTGGATCGTGCTGAAAGCTCAGACTGCCAATAATCGAAGCAGGCAGGTTGCAGTGATTGATCGGGACCTGCGCATTCGGCGGTAAGGTGGCAACCATTGTTGGTTGGCGTCGTCTTTTGTTGTGTTTATCCATACATCCGATGTGCGCTTTGTTGCTTATGCTACCAAAGTGCTTAGTCCTGCGTCCACGTATTACATTCATGAAAACAGTAGCTTAAACATAGAACTCCGTTTTGGCACGCTGCTTGCAGACCTGCAGGTGACTCAAATAATTAACCCGCGAATCGTATTCGCAAACCATTACGGAGACAAAATATGGCAATGCGTCAATGTGCAATTTACGGCAAGGGTGGTATCGGCAAGTCCACCACAACCCAGAACCTGGTGGCTGGCCTGGCCGAGCTTGGCAAGAAAGTAATGATTGTTGGCTGTGACCCCAAGGCTGATTCCACCCGCCTGATGCTTCATTCCAAAGCGCAGCACACGATCATGGAAATGGCCGCTGAAGCTGGTTCGGTCGAAGACCTCGAGCTGGACGATGTACTGAAAATGGGATACGGCGACGTCAAGTGCGTCGAGTCTGGTGGTCCTGAGCCCGGTGTCGGGTGTGCCGGTCGTGGCGTCATCACCGCGATCAACTTCCTCGAAGAAGAAGGCGCTTACGATGACGATCTTGACTTTGTTTTCTACGACGTACTTGGTGACGTCGTGTGTGGCGGTTTCGCGATGCCTATTCGTGAAAACAAGGCACAGGAAATCTACATCGTTGTCTCCGGCGAAATGATGGCGATGTACGCGGCCAACAATATCTCCAAGGGTATCGTGAAGTACGCCAACTCCGGCGGTGTTCGTCTTGCAGGTCTGATCTGTAACTCACGCAAAACTGACCGTGAAGATGAACTGATCATGGCGCTGGCTGAACGCCTGGGTACTACGATGATCCATTTCGTGCCACGTGACAATGCTGTGCAGCGTGCAGAAATTCGCCGTATGACGGTTATCGAATACGACCCGACAGCCAAACAGGCCGGAGAGTATCGCACGCTGGCGCAGAAGGTGATTGACAACAAGAATCTGAACATACCGACGCCGATCACCATGGATGAACTGGAAGACCTGCTGATGGAATTCGGTATTCTGGAAGAGGAAGACGAGTCAATCGTCGGTCAGACTGCTGCTGCTGAAGCATAGGCCTGATTGATAAATGACAATTGCGGGGAGTTGCCTGCTTTGATAACGGAGCTTCCCGCTGATTGACATCCAAACAATGCTTGTCCACGGATTAGTGGCGGCAAACTGGAGATAAAACAATGGCAGCTATAAGCAAAGAAGAAACCGAAGCCCTCATCCAGGAGGTGCTCGAGGTTTATCCTGAAAAGTTGAAGAAGGACCGTACCAAGCACTTGACAGTCAACGATCACGAGGTCGAGCAGTCGAAGAAATGTATTACTTCCAACCGCAAGTCCCAGCCTGGCGTGATGACAGTCCGCGGTTGTGCCTATGCCGGTTCCAAGGGTGTGGTCTGGGGGCCGATCAAGGACATGGTTCACGTCTCGCACGGCCCGGTCGGTTGTGGTCAGTACTCGCGTGCTGGTCGCCGCAACTATTATATCGGCACCACAGGCGTAAACACCTTCGTGACCATGAACTTCACGTCCGACTTCCAGGAAAAGGATATTGTTTTCGGTGGCGACAAGAAGCTGGACAAGATTATCACCGAGATCGACCAGCTGTTCCCGCTCAGCAAGGGTGTGACCATCCAGTCCGAATGTCCGATCGGCCTGATCGGCGACGATATCGAGGCGGTCGCCAAGAAGAAATCGAAGGAACTGGACAAGACGGTTGTTCCAGTGCGCTGTGAAGGCTTTCGTGGCGTGTCCCAGTCGCTCGGCCACCACATTGCGAATGACTCGATTCGTGACTGGGCCCTGGGTGCACGTGACGGCGACGACAGCTTCGAATCGACGCCCTATGACGTATCCATCATCGGTGACTACAACATCGGTGGCGATGCCTGGTCGTCACGTACGCTGCTCGAAGAGATGGGTTTGCGTGTCGTCTCGCAGTGGTCCGGTGACGGCAGCCTGGCCGAAATCGAGTTGACGCCGAAGGTGAAGCTGAACCTGCTGCACTGCTACCGTTCGATGAACTACATCTCGCGTCATATGGAAGAGAAGTACGGTGTCCCCTGGCTGGAGTACAACTTCTTCGGTCCGACCAAGATCGCGGAAAGTTTACGCAAGATCGCGTCGCATTTCGATGACAAGATCAAAGAAGGCGCTGAACGCGTGATCGAACGCTACAAGGGCGAATACGAAGCAGTCATCGAAAAGTACCGTCCGCGTCTGGAAGGCAAGAAGGTCATGCTCTACGTCGGCGGCCTGCGCCCGCGGCACATCATCGGCGCCTATGAAGACCTGGGTATGGAAGTGGTTGGTACCGGCTACGAGTTCGCTCATAACGACGACTACGACCGTACCATCAAGGAAATGGGCAATGCCACGCTGATCTACGATGACGTGACGGGTTTCGAGTTTGAAGAGTTCGCGAAGAAAGTCAAACCCGACCTGATAGGCTCCGGCATCAAGGAAAAGTACATCTTCCAGAAGATGGGCATACCCTTCCGCCAGATGCACTCGTGGGATTACTCGGGGCCCTATCACGGCTATGACGGCTTCGCCATCTTTGCCCGGGACATGGACATGACCCTGAACAATCCTTGCTGGAATATGCTGAAGGCGCCGTGGAGCCAGTCATCCGAGGAAGCCGACGCCGTGGCGGCCAGCGCATAAGTTGACACCAATGCGGGCAGGGCCGTCGATGGCCGGCGGCCTGCCCCTGAATCCAAAACGTAAGTCCACAGATTGGTGGCGCGTACAGGAGAAAATCATGAGCCAAGACGTAGAAGATATCAAGCCCAGTTTCCCTTTGTTCCGGGAACAGGAGTACACGGACAATCTTGCCCGCAAGAAAGAAATGTTCGAGGAATGCTATTCCCAGGAAAAGATCGACGAGGTCTTCGAATGGACGACAACGGAAGAATACAAGGAACTGAACTTCAAGCGCGAAGCGCTGACCGTTAATCCCGCCAAGGCATGTCAGCCGCTGGGCGCCGTACTGTGTGCACTGGGCTTCGAAAAGACTCTACCCTACGTGCACGGTTCACAGGGTTGTGTCGCTTACTTCCGTACCTACTTCAACCGGCATTTCAAGGAGCCGGTTGCCTGTGTGTCGGATTCCATGACCGAAGATGCGGCCGTCTTTGGTGGCCAGAAGAACATGTTTGATGGCATGGCTAATGCCAAGGCATTGTACAAGCCGGACATGATCGCGGTCTCAACCACCTGCATGGCGGAAGTCATCGGCGACGACCTCAACGCCTTCATCGGCAATACCAAGAAAGAGGGCCATATACCTGACGAGTTCCCGGTGCCGTTCGCTCATACCCCCAGCTTCGTCGGCTCACACACCACCGGCTGGGACAACATGTTCGAAGGCATCATCCGTTACTTCACGCTCAATAGCATGGAAGACAAGGAAGTGGGTAGCAACGGCAAAATTAACATCGTGCCGGGCTTCGAAACCTACCTTGGCAACTTCCGCGTGATTCGTCGCATGCTCGACGAAATGGAAATCGACTACAGCTTCCTGTCCGATCCGAGCGAAGTGCTGGATACACCCGCCGATGGGGAGTACCGCATGTATGCCGGAGGCACTGACCAGGATCAGATCAAGGATGCACCGAACGCGATCGATACGTTTTTGCTGCAGCCGTGGCAGCTGGTAAAAACCCGCAAGTACGTGAAGAACACCTGGAAACACCCGGCAACCGACATCAAGATTCCGATGGGGCTCGAATGGACGGATGAGTTCCTGATGAAAATCGCCGAGTTGACCGGCAAACCGATTCCAAAGAGCCTGGAAACGGAACGTGGTCGCCTGGTCGATATGATGACAGACTCGCACGCATGGCTTCATGGCAAAAAATTTGCCCTATGGGGCGATGCCGACTTTGTTCTGGGTATGACCAAGTTCCTGCTTGAGTTGGGTGCAGAGCCGACACATATTCTTTGCCACCATGCCAACAAGCGTTGGAAGAAAGCGATAGAGGCAATACTGGCCGAATCACCCTATGGCGCTAACAGCGAAGTGCATATACACAAGGACCTGTGGCATATGCGTTCACTGGTATTCACCAACAAGCCGGACTTCATGATCGGTAATTCCTACGGCAAGTTTATCCAGCGCGATACGCTGACCAAGGGTAAAGAGTTCGAGGTGCCACTGATCCGCATCGGCTTCCCGATCTTCGACCGTCATCACCTGCACCGTGATACGACGCTGGGTTATGAGGGCGCGATGCACGTACTCAAGACCCTGGTCAACGCGGTACTGGAGCGCATGGACGAAGAAACCCGAGGCATGGGCACAACCGACTACAACTACGACCTTGTACGTTAGTTGCAGTGATTCGAATCCCCGGCCGGTCAGCGTCTGCAGACCCTACCGGCCGGGCCTGACCCGGAGATAAAGATGCCCAATGTAATGATTCGACGTAAACCCGACGGTGGCCTGCTGTTCTACATCGCGAAGAAGGACCAGGAGGACGTCATCTCGAAAGTCGAAGTTGATAACGAGGAACAGTGGGGTGGCGAGGTCGAGCTCACCGACGGTTCGCGTTATTACATCGACCCGGTGAGTCCGCCGCCCCGGTTCCCGACAACGCTGCGGTTCAAGCGCGCCGTTTAGCAAGCATACTGTTGTTAATTTCAGGAGAAATACTATGGCTCTAAAAATTGTTCTTGACCTTTGCACTGCATGCGGCGACTGCGAGCCGCTGTGCCCCACCGAATCGATTTCACCGTTCAAAGGATTGTTCAAGATCAACGAGGAAACCTGCACCGAGTGCGAAGGTGAATTCGACGACCCGCAGTGTCTGGACGTATGCATGGAAGACGGTTGCATCGTCCCGGCATGATCGGCGCTGAAATTTCTGAACCCATCTCTAAACGGTCAGGACGACCCGGCAAGACCTCGAGCTCAGGGATGAGCAAGGCATTGGACAGCAACTATGAACGAACCCCTATCGAACGATATCGCTTTACGTATTGCGCTCGCGGCCAGGGTTTTGCCCGATTTCGATGCGGCGCAGCTACTGAAGGTACTGGATGAACTGGTCGGACTGCCACCGACGAAAGATTCGCTGGCGACCCTCACCGTCAAGCAACTCAAGGCCGCTGATGTGGCCAAGCTTAGGAGCGTGGAAATCGACCTGCTGAAGGAAGCATTGGCCTATCTGAAGGGTGACAAAGGCCTGGGACAGGAAGCGCTGCCAACGCCACAGCCCTACACGGATGGTGATATGCCCAACTCGATCCGCGTCGCCTGCGCCTCCAATAACGCAGAAGACCTCGACGGGCATTTCGGATCCTGTGCGCGCTTCCTGGTCTACCAGGTTGACAGCGACGAGATACGCCTGATCGATATCCGACCCACAGATGGTCCCGAGGCCCGCGACGACAAGAACGCGTACCGTTCTGGCCTGATCGCGGATTGCCAGGTGTTGTTCGTCGCCTCAATCGGCGGCCCCGCTGCGGCCAAGGTGGTCAAGTCCGGTGTGCATCCGATCAAGCACCTCAATGGCGGAACAACACGCGAACGTATGACCGAACTACAAGCCGTACTGGCATTGACACCACCGCCCTGGCTCGCCAAGGTGATGGGCTATAACGAAGAGGAGCGTGTACGGTTCGAACGCGAGGCCGAGGTCGGGGCATGATTGCGGAGGAAACCATCGACAGGATCGACAGGCTTTTGATCGACCATGGTCTGGACCAGGAAGCCGTATCCCGTTTGCGTGGCATGTGGCCGGAACTTCATTTTACCTACTGTTCCGACGATGATGTCTGCGGACCAACGGCGGTGCGCGAGTCCGACGGTTTCAGCATTTACCTGGTCGATAACCGGGATCATTGCCTGTCGTTTACATCGGATGCGAGCCTTGCCTCAGGCCTCGTGCTTGCCGAGCACGACCAAGATTCCTGATGATTCGAGCCGTACAGCTGAATCAGAACAAGACCCCTAACCCGCATTTCTCACCAGGCGGCGGAAGAATCTGATAAAGCATTGGTGTTTTGGAGAAAGTCATGATGGCCAAGAATACAGTGTGTTTTTCGAGCATGCCTATCACGGTTCAGGCTAGTCTTCATGCCCGTAAGCTTGCTCTTCACTCAAACCGTAGCTATGGCTACGCTTTTCTCTCCAGAGCGGCGCTTACGAACGCGAATCCTGCGCCTGCTCCCGTGATCCTGGTGAGAAATGCGGGCTAGAGCTGACTGCAGCGCCTGCCCCCACCGCAACACGATATTGAAAGCGGGTCGCTGCGTGCCGGGCGATACTTGCGTGCGCGCGATGAGCGGCCGTCAGATCGAGCGTTTTTTCATCGAGAACCCGACGCTTGCTGAAGATTATGCTGGCGACGAGTTCTGGGAGCGGCGCGCGATTGCCGCGCGTTACTTGTCACAAAAGCGCCTGCTGGCAATGATTGATGATCCGGACGAGGTCGTGCGCCGTGTGCTCGCCTGGCGGCTGCCGGTGTCCGCATTGAACCACCTGATCGATGATGAAGATCGCGAAGTCCGCGTCACTGTCGCCGATCGTCTGCCGCCGGACCAACTCGAACTGCTGGCGTCGGATCCCGATTACCTGGTGCGCCATACCGTGGCCAAACGA
>JARFQK010000181.1 GCA_029287815.1 Gammaproteobacteria bacterium | reverse complement strand
ACTCACAGCAGGTCAGTCGGCAAAGTTGCGTCTGGTCAACACAGATTCAATTATCCCGCACAATTTCACGATCGAGGACAACACCGGGGAATTGGACGTGAGCATTGATGTACCCGCAGGTGAATCGGTTGATATTCAACTGAAGCCAACACGGCCTGGCCGCTATGTGATCTATTGCGCCAATAAGATGCTGTTCATGACCAGTCATCGTGAACACGGGATGGAGGGTACTCTGATCGTCGAGCCGAGTAGCCCCTAGCCCGCATTTCTCACCAGGCGGCGTCTCTTACTGATAATGCATTGGCCCGATTGAGAAAGTTCAGATGATCGCAAATACAATGTGTTCTTCAAGCATGCCAATCACGGTTCAGGCTGGTCTTCGTGTTCGTAAGCTTGCTCTTCACTCAAACCGTAGCTATTGCTACGCTTTTCGCTCCAGATCGGCGCTTACGAACACGAATCCTGCGCCTGCTCCCGCGATCCTGGTGAGAAATGCGGGCTAGAGGCCTGCGCCTGCTCCCGTGATCCTGGAGAGAGAGGAGGGCTAGATGCGCGTCTTGTTGGTCTCTGCGAATCGCGAGCAAATACCGGATCCTGTTTTCCCGTTAGGCATGGCTTATGTTGCGGCTGCTGTCGAAGCCTCGGGTCACCAGATCGAGGTGGCTGATCTGTGCTTTGGACGAAGGCCTTTGCAAAATCTGGGCGCCCAAATCGTCAGATTCAAACCCGATGTGATCGGTATTTCCCTGCGCAATGTTGATAACGCGGCTTATCCGCGCACAGTGGGATACCTGGCGTTGCACAGGCAGGTCGTTGACGTTGCGCATGGGTCCAGTGATGCCCCGGTCGTGCTGGGGGGGTCCGGCTTTTCCATCATGCCTTTAGCCCATATGCGAGAACTCAACGGTGATTGGGGCATTGTCGGTGAAGGAGAGCGGGCCTTTGTCGCGCTGTTGCAGGCACTGGAGCAGGGGGATGATCCCGCGACGATAGCTGGCGTCATTCCCGGCAGCTCTTACACGGCGTCGTCAACGCGTCGGGGATTACCCCCAGAGCCCATGCTCGATTGGAACGAAGGGCTGCGACCTTTACGCGCAGCTTTCGATTATCCACGCTATCTCCGCCGTGGCGGAATGGGCAACATACAGACCAAACGAGGTTGTATCTTCAAATGCAGTTACTGCACCTATCCACTGCTCGAGGGCAACCGCTTTCGTACACGCGACCCGGTTGATGTCGTCGACGAGATCGAGAGCCTGCAAAGGGATTTCGGGCCTCACCCTCTATTTTTCGTCGATTCGATCCTGAATTTTCCTCACGGACATGTCGAAGCAATTTGTGAGGAGATCTTGAGCCGCGGTCTCGCGCTCCGCTGGAGCTGCTATGCGACGCCGGTCAAACTGGACCGAAACCAGGCAAAGCTGATGGCCCGCGCCGGATGTGAAGGTATCGAGCTCGGCACGGACGCCGTCGATGACGATCAGCTGGCACGTCTTGGCAAGTCCTTCGACGTTGCAACAGCCGAGCGCGCCAATCGATATTGCCTGGAAGCCGGATTACGCGTGTGCCACAGCATCATCTTTGGCGCACCCGGTGAAACCGAAGCCAGTGTACGCACGACCTGCGAAGCTCTGGTGAGAATGCGACCGACCGCTGTGATAGCGATGACTGGGATTCGGTTGTATCCCGGTACACCGCTATCGCAGTCGCTGATACGGACTGGCAGCCTTGATCCCGATGAAATAGGTCTGTTGCCTACGTTTTACATCGATCCGGCGGTGGCGGAGTTTCTGCCCGGCTATTTGCTGAAGCAGGCTTACACGGCCGGCAATTGGGTTTTGCCGGGGCTGGTGCCTCCGATTCTGCCACGCACTCAGCGACTGCTTCGTGGCCTCGGCATCTCCGGACCATTATGGCGGTTGTTCCAGAAATCCTTCATGCAAAGGCTGTATCGTGCACACTTCAAAGGTCAGAAAACCAGTTGGGGCACATCGAACGCGTCGAGGAAAGTGATTTAGCGCGCAACATGTGGGTTAGCCCGCAGCATGCGGGCCAGACATCACACTGTGCCGCGCCCATGCCACAACTTCATTCGCGATCACCAGTATGCCAGCAGGCGACCGTGCTCTATCTTGTGGTCGAATTTTCTCAGCGGTCGATTGCCTTTGGCAATGCAGTCGCCGGTTTCGATGTTGAATGCCCAGTTGTGTTTGGGGCAGGTGAGCGTTTTACCCTCCAGCGAAAGATGCGGAATGTCTGTAACCTGGTGCGGACAACGACTGTCATAAACACTGATCTCATCCCCGTTGCGCCATGTGTACAGATGGCGACCATCAGCCTCGAAAAACCCGGTCTCCTGCTGCGGGATCTCCGCCTCCGCTGCAATATCATGCCAACTGGGCTCGACATCCAGATTTTCAGGACGAAACTCCGGGATGTCCATGTCGAGCAGAATCTCGGCTGCCCACACGATTTTTGCCAGCCCCAGAACCGGGAAGGCCATCAATAGCGCATCGATGACCTCGTTGGGACTGGCGCCGTTGCGCAAAGCTCTGGTCAGATATTGGCGAAACCCTCCCTCAGTCTGGACAGCAACCTTGGTGATGACCGATATCAGGTCTCTGGTCCGCGTATCCAGATGGGTATCAGATTTTTTCAAGAAAGCGAAATAAGCGCTCATGGCTTCAGGGCGGGCCTTGATCAGATAATTCAGTGCATCACTCATGATTGTTTTCCTTTAGGAGTAGACTTGAAGTCTGGTGATTTTACGAGGAATTCGCCGCAGGGTGAACTGGGTCCGGAGGCGATGCGGATTTTACTCTAATGAATTGGTCATGACTAACTTGAATCGAGGTCCTGCAATAGCGTAAGTTGACATTTCGCGTTTCAAATCATACGAGAATGTGTTTGGTCAATGGCTTATCCAGTTGCAACAATGACGCTCATCGACTAGGAATTGACGAGATGAACGCAAACACCACGACCCTTATACATGGCTGAACGGTCTATCCGAGAGCACTGATGACCCGGCAAACACCGAACATAAAACCAATACCGCGCATCTGGACCATTCTGGTGCTGTTCGCAGTGATGTTATTCGCGATAAATATTTATATGTCGCAGAAGACGCCAGGCGAGCCCGTGTACGACATCAGCTACACGCGGTTTCGGACTTTGCTCGATGAGGGACAAGTGGCAGCTCTGGCATTGCGTGGCCGAGATGCTGAAGGTGAACTCACGGCACCTGCAGCCATCGGGCCCAGCGGCGAATATGGCGTAGACTTCCATGTGCGTTTACCGGATATCGATGACCCGTCGCTTTTGCCGGCTTTAGAGCAGAATCAGGTCGACATCACGGTATTGCCCTCCGATGGCCCATCCAGTCTGGGCAGCATCATCATCAGCTTGATCCCCTGGTTGCTGATCATTGCCTTCTGGCTCTGGATCATTCGACGCGCGCAACGTAATATCACTGGTGGCCTCGGCGCAAAGGGCGAGCTGGGTAAATTTCTCCGTGGCGACACCGAGCCGGCTGAGATACCCAAAACAAGCTTCGAGGATATCGCTGGACAAGATGCCGCCAAACGTGAAGTCACCGAACTGGTGGAATTTCTGAAAGATCCTGAAAGATTCCGTCAATTGGGCGCGGAAGTACCCCGCGGTGTGCTGTTGATGGGGCCACCAGGCACGGGCAAGACCTTGATGGCGAAGGCCCTGGCGGGCGAAGCGGGCGTACGTTTTTACTCCATATCGGGTTCGGAGTTCATCGAGGTTTTTGTCGGCGTCGGAGCATCGCGTGTCAGACACCTTTTTGACCAGGCCAAAGAGACCGCGCCTTCGATCATCTTTATTGACGAACTCGACAGCATCGGCCGAACACGCGGTACCGGCCTGGGTGGCGGTCATGACGAACGCGAGCAAACACTGAATCAGATTCTGGCTGAAATGGATGGGTTCAGTGGTCATGAGGCTGTGATCATAGTCGCCGCGACCAACCGGCCGGATGTACTCGACCCAGCTTTATTACGTCCCGGCCGCTTCGACCGCCACGTCGTCCTGGAGTTGCCAGATCGCAATGATCGTATCGCCTTACTCAAGGTGCATACCCGCAAAGTGCCGTTGTCCGATGATGTAGATCTGGACAAGATTTCGGCCGGTACGCCCGGTTTCTCCGGCGCGGATATCAAGAACCTGGTCAACGAAGCGGCTATGCTGGCGGCGCGGGACAAGCAAAGCAAGGTGAGCATGCGTTACTTCGATGATGCGCGCGACAAGCTACTACTCGGTACAGTGCGTACCCTGGCGATACAGCCGGAAGAACGACATCGCCTTGCCGTGCATGAATCAGGACACGCACTGGTCGCTTATTGCCTGCCGCATGCTGATCCGTTATACAAGGTCAGTATCATTCCAAGGGGCCGGGCCCTCGGTGTAACTCATCAGCTACCCGAGCAAGAACGCCATACGCTGCCGGAAGACTATCTCCTGGACCGATTGGTCGTGATGCTCGGCGGTAGAACGGCCGAACAGGAACTACTGGGCAACGTCAGTTCAGGTGCGGATGATGATATCTCTCAGGCCACTGCGCTGGCCCGCGCAATGGTATCTCGCTGGGGAATGTCGAAGGAGATCGGACCGGTGGATTTACGCGATACCGAGGAACATCCGTTCCTTGGTCGGGAAATCGCACAGCCAAGACGGTTTTCCGAAAGCTCGGCGCAAGCGGTCGATGCAGCGGTGAAAGCATTGCTGAAAAATGCCGAGAAGCGTGCTGTAGCGATCATACGCGCCAAGCGATTTCAGCTGGATAAGCTGATTAACGCCCTCGACCCACTCGAACCGCGGGAGCGAGATCAGGTAAAACACTACCGCGAGGATGAATCGAGAGCGCCCGCATTTCTCACCAGGATCACGGGAGCAGGCGCAGGATTCGTGTTCGTAGGCGCCGCTCTGGAGCGAAAACCGTAGCCATAGCTACGGTTTGAGTGAAGAG
>JARFQK010000154.1 GCA_029287815.1 Gammaproteobacteria bacterium | reverse complement strand
AGAATAATGTGCTGTCAGCGAGCAAGATCGCGGTACAGGCTTCGAATGAATTTCGCCTTCCGGTCTAAGACCTGGACGCACTCGACAATGAAGCCGAACCGCGCGACAACTTTGATGACAAGCTGAACAACAAACACCATGCGGTGCCACTGTACAAACGAGGCAACTGGCTCTATATCGCCATATCGGAACCGACCAATCTCGCAGCCATCGACGATATCAAGATCCCGACCGGCACCCACACCGAAGCGGTACTGGTCGAGGAGAACAAACTCAGCAAGTTCATCGAACTCCTGCTCGAGGAGGATGACGATCTCGATGAGGGTCTCGATGATGATCTCGAAGATGTAGAATTTGCTGACACAGACGAAGCGGAGAAACCAGACGAAGCCGAGGCCGCCAGCGCAGCAAACGATACACCCGTCGTCAAATTTGTCAACAAGGTCCTGCTCGATGCGATCAAGAAAGGGGCCTCGGACATTCACTTCGAACCCTATGAGAAGAAATACCGGGTACGTCTGCGTATCGACGGCGTATTGCGTGAGGTTTCCAAGCCGCCCACAATGATGGGACTGAAGCTGGCCGCCCGCCTGAAGGTCATGTCGAGGATGGATACCGCGGAGCGGCGCGTTCCGCAGGATGGCCGTATCAAGCTGAAGATATCCAAAAACAAGGCGATCGATTTTCGTGTCAACACCTGCCCGACATTGTTTGGCGAGAAGGTCGTGCTGCGTATCCTCGATCCTTCCAGCGCCCAACTCGGCATCGATGCGCTCGGCTACGAGCCCGAGCAGAAAAAGCTGTACATGGATGCGCTGGCCAATCCTTATGGCATGATCCTGGTGACCGGCCCAACTGGTAGTGGTAAGACCGTGTCGCTCTACACTGGTCTGAATATACTGAACACCGAGGACAGAAACATATCGACCGCCGAGGATCCAGCTGAAATCAATCTCGAAGGGATCAACCAGGTCAATGTGAACAACAAGGTCGGTCTGGATTTCGCCTCGGCACTGCGCGCCTTTCTGCGTCAGGACCCGGACGTGATCATGGTCGGTGAGATTCGAGACCTGGAAACGGCCGAGATCGCGATCAAGGCCGCACAGACCGGCCATATGGTCTTATCGACCCTGCATACCAATGATGCCCCGCAAACCCTGGCTCGGCTGGTCAACATGGGTGTGCCCCCGTTCAACATCGCATCGGCGGTCTCGCTGATCATTGCGCAACGGCTGGCACGGCGTCTGTGCGAGAAATGCAAGGCCCCGGAGGAAATTCCCCGGGCAGCGCTGGTCGAGGAAGGCTTCACCGAGGACCAGCTCAACCAGGGGTTCACCCTGTACAAAGCCGTCGGCTGTGACCAGTGTTCGGAAGGCTACAAGGGCCGTGTCGGTATCTATCAGGTCATGAAAATTTCTGAAGAAATGGGCCGCATCATCATGGACAACGGCACCGCACTGGACCTGGCTGATCAGGCGCGAAAAGAAGGCGTGAAGGACCTGCGTCAATCAGGCCTGCTGAAAGTCGTACAGGGCATCACCAGCCTTGAAGAAGTTAACCGTGTAACTAAAGACTGATTAGGAAAGAACCATGGCACAAGCAGCAACCTTCGTCTGGGAAGGCACGAACAAGCAGGGGAAAATCATCAGGGGCGAGATCTCAGCGACCAATATCGAAGCGGTCAGGGCGGAGCTACGCAAACGCGGCGTTACACCCAAGCCTGGCAAGGTCAAGAGAAAAGGCAAATCGCTGTTTTCCAGCAAGGGCAAGAAGATCGTACCCGGTGATATCGCCGTGTTCAGTCGACAGATGGCCACGATGATGAAGGCCGGCGTGCCATTGGTACAGGCTTTCGATATCGTCGGTCAGGGACACTCCAATAAGAACATGACGGACATGATCATGCAGGTCAAAGCCGATGTCGAAGCGGGTGGCACCTTCGCCCATGCGCTGTCCAGGCACCCACTGCACTTTGACGACCTTTTCGTCAACCTGGTCGATGCCGGTGAAGCCTCGGGTGCGCTCGAAGAACTGTTGGACAAGATCGCGACCTATAAGGAGAAAACCGAAGCGCTGAAATCGAAGATCAAGAAAGCCCTGACCTACCCGATCGCCGTCCTCGTTGTTGCGCTGGTGGTGACAGCCATTTTGCTGATCTTCGTCGTCCCGACCTTCTCCGATCTATTCGAAGGTTTTGGTGCAGAATTGCCGGCATTCACGCAGATGGTCGTGAATCTTTCTAATTTTATGATCGAATCCGGCTGGATGATCGGTGTGGGCATCGTTGCAATTATCGTTGCATTCATTCAAACCAAAAAACGCTCGCGTAAATTCAGGGAAAAGCTCGATGTGATCGTCCTGAAAATTCCGGCGTTTGGCCCTTTGATTTTCAATTCGGCGATCGCCCGCTTCTCCAGAACGCTTTCAACCATGTTCTCTGCCGGTGTACCGCTCGTGGATGCGATGGCCTCTGTCGCCGGCGCAGCCGGCAACAGCGTCTTCACCAAGGAGATTCTGCGCGTGCGCGATGACATCGCTTCGGGCTCGACCCTGCAGGCCAGCCTGTCGCAGAACAAAGCTCTGTTCCCGAATATGCTAATCCAGATGGTCGGTATCGGCGAGGAGTCCGGCGCACTCGATGACATGCTGGCGAAAGTAGCTGACTACTATGAGGCGGCCGTTGATGATGCGGTAGACAACTTGACTGCCTTGATGGAACCGTTGATCATGTCATTCCTGGCGGTCGTCATTGGTGGCCTGGTGATCGCGATGTATCTGCCTGTCTTCAAGATGGGTGAAGTTGTGTCGCAATAGATATCACGATACCTTTGGAAATACTCGACGTATTCAAAACCGAACAATGGCTGTTTTATACAGCCATTGTTTTGTTCAGCCTTTGTATCGGGAGTTTTTTGAATGTCGTGATCTATCGACTGCCAGTGATGCTGGAGCGCGACTGGCATGATCAATGTCAGGAATTCCTCGAGCTGACGCCCACGGATGAGCAGAAGCATGAAAAACTTGGTTTGGCGGCGCCAGCATCGCGTTGCCCTCACTGCGGCCACAAAATCCGCATACACGAGAACATCCCGGTCGTCAGCTATGTATTGCTAGGCGGCAAATGCGCCTCATGCAAGACGCCAATATCGATCCAGTATCCCCTGATCGAGGCTGTTACTGCGATAATGTCGGTTGTGGTCGCCTGGAAATATGGCGTCACTTTACAGACCTTTGGGGCGCTGCTCTTTACCTGGACGTTGATTGCACTGACGATGATCGATGTCCATAAACAGCTTCTGCCCGACAACCTGACTTTGCCGTTATTATGGCTGGGTATGATCTTTGCGTTGTTCGAAACCTACACGTCGCTGCAAGCCAGTGTGATTGGCGCGATTGCCGGCTACCTGGTCCTGTGGACGGTATTTCACCTGTTCAAACTGGTGACAGGCAAGGAGGGCATGGGCTTTGGCGACTTCAAGTTGCTCGCAGCGATGGGCGCCTGGATGGGGTGGGCCATGCTGCCGCAGATTATCCTGGTGTCATCTGTGGTTGGTGCGATCGCCGGATCGATCATGCTGGTGACCGGCAAAACCCGTAGCCAGCAACCAATACCCTTTGGCCCCTACCTCGCGGCGGCGGGATGGATTGCATTACTTTGGGGCCAAGAGATCAATCAAGCCTATCTGACCAATTTGCTCTGATGTTGACCGTTGGTCTGACAGGCGGAATCGGCAGCGGGAAATCCGAGGTCGCCAGTTTGTTTCAACAGCTTGGTGTGCCGGTGATCGATGCTGATATCATTGCCCATGAAATAGTCCAGCCGGGAATGGCTGCGCTCGCAGAAATTACCGACGCGTTTGGCGAGGATATTCTCAACTCTGAAGGCAAGCTGAACAGGGCTCGCCTTGCTGAAATCGTGTTCAACGACCCCGCCCAAAAGAAACGGCTGGAGAGCATCATCCACCCCCGCGTGCGTGAACAGATCCGCGCCCACAAGAACAGATACCAGGCTCACGCCTATATCGTTGTGGTGATACCGCTGCTGCTCGAATCCGGACAGCATGATCTGGTTGACAGAATCCTGGTCGTACACGCTCCGGAAGCGGTGCGAATCAAACGTGTGCAGACCAGAGATGACCGCAGTGAGGCACAGATACGCGCAATCATTCGTGAGCAGGCTGATGACGCAGCGCGACAGGCAGCAGCCGACGACATGCTCACGAATGACGGCACGCTCGACGATCTGGAGCCGCAGGTGCGCAAACTGCACCAGCAGTACAGGACACTGGCGTCAGGATGACAGACGTCAAACGCTACTGGTCGAGGAGTAGCGGCAGGAGCGGCTCTGGAGCGAGAAGCTTGGCCACGTCTACGGTTTGAGTGAACAGACGTAGGGTGCGCCGTCCGCACCTGACTGAAGCGCCTACCGAACTGAAGATTCGTGGTGCGCATGGCGCACCCTACGGCCTTACGCACACCGAGGCGAGCCTGAACCATGACAGGCATGCTTGAAAAACACTCTGTGTTTTCGATCTTCCGAGCTTTCGGGAGCGGGCCAATGCCGTATCAGCATCCTACGCCGCCTGGTGAGAAATGCGGGCCGCATGAAAGACAGCGTAACTTTAAGTAAACCGGGATTTATGCAAGAATCCCGTTTTGATTTGACCGGGCCTGCTGTGACTGACCAACTGACATACGAACAACCGCTGAACGAACGTATCCGTACTTTTCTCAGACTCGAGAGTCTGTTCAATCAGTTCGCGTTCCATGTCGAGCACGGAACTGCCTGGGACAATCCGATTGCGATCAACGCGATCTCGGATATTCTGGCTTTTACGACACGCAGCGACATCAAACTCGAGGCACTGAAAGAGCTCGAACGCCAGCATTCGCGCCTGGAACGTCTCAGCAAGCGTCCACAAATCGACCAGGGACAGCTGGTTGCACTACTGGATAAACAGACCAGCCTGATCGACCGGCTGCGTTCGAACACCGGGCAACTCGGCCAGGAGATTCAGAACGCCGACTTGCTCAATTCGGTTCGCCAAAAAAGCTCGGTGCCGGGGCCAATTTGCGATTTTGATCTGCCCGCATTCCATTTCTGGCTGACCCGGCCGGAAAGCATTCGCCGCGAGCATTTGCAGCAGTGGTTCGCCCCGTTCGAAGTGCTCAGGGAGGCCGTGTCAATTATTCTGGACGTACTCAGGAATTCCGCCAATGACACCGAGGAAACGGCTCTCAAAGGCTTTTTTCAGAAGGTCATCGACAGCAATCAGGCGGTGCAATTGCTGCATATCACGATACCGACGACGCTCAGTTGCTACCCGGAAATTAGCGCCGGCAAACACAGATTCTCGGTTCGGTTCATGGTGAATCCGAATCCGTATA
>JARFQK010000062.1 GCA_029287815.1 Gammaproteobacteria bacterium | reverse complement strand
GGTGCGCACGGCGCACCCTACCTTCAGTCAGACGACAGTGTTGCCAGAAAGGCGCTTGCCTGCTGCCTGATCTCGGCGCGTCGTTCTGCGCTCATGCGCGCCAGGGTGCGGTAAGGCATGGCCATTCGTGGGTTCGACCCGAGTCGTTCCTGGTTGATGATCATGAAGTGCCAGTATAGGTAGTTGAATGGGCAGGCGTCGGCTCCCAGTTTGGTCTTCGGCTTGTAGCGACAGTTGCTGCAGTAATCCGACATCCGGTCGATGTAGGCGCCCGATGCGGCGTAGGGCTTGGAGCCGAGCAATCCGCCATCGGCAAACAGCGCCATGCCGTGCGTGTTTGGCAGCTCCGCCCATTCAAACGCATCAGCGTAGACGCTGAGGTACCATTGCTCCACTTCTGCAGGCGCAATTCCGGCGAGCAGCGCGAAATTGCCGGTGACCATCAGGCGCTGGATGTGGTGAGCATAAGCGTTGTGCCGGGTCGCACTGACCACTTCGTGCAGGCAGTTCATATCGGTCTCACCGCTCCAGTAGAAAGCGGGCAGGGAGCGATCGGCATCGAGGAAGTTGGTGTCGGCATAGGCAGGCATTTTCAGCCAATAGATGCCGCGTATGTACTCGCGCCATCCCAGTATCTGGCGAATGAAGCCTTCAACCGCATTCAGCGGCGCGTCGCCGCGTTCGTAACACTGGATCGCGGCTTCGCAGACTTCGCGCGGATCGAGCAGGCCTATGTTCAGGTACGGCGACAGCAGAGAGTGAAACAGGAAATCCTCGCCGGTCTTCATCGCATCCTGATAATCACCGAATGAGGCCAGCGCATGATTGACGAAGTAGTCCAGTGCGCGCAGCGCATGATCTCGCGTGGTGCCCCAGCCGAAGTCGCCGAGTTCGCCGAAGTGATCGCCGAAACTATGTTGGACGAGGTTGATGACTTCGATTGTGGTCGCGTCAGCTTCGAAGCCCAGCGTGGCGGGTACCGCGATGTCAGCCGGCGGCACCTTCCGATTCTCGGCATCATAGTTCCACTGACCGCCCTCCGGTTTGTCGCCTGACATCAGCCAGCCCGTTCTACGCCGCATCTCGCGGTAGAAATACTCCATTCGCAGGTTTTTGCGGCCAGCGGCCCAGCGGCTGAAAGCCTCCCGCGAACACAGAAAACGATCATCCTCGCGAATCTCGATCGGTGTATCGATTTTATTTTGCCAGGATTGCATCATGTCCCAGACACGCCATTCCCCGGGTTCCGTGACTACGATACGATCAACGTCATGGCGCAGCAGCGCCCGTTCCAGTTCGCCGCTGAAGCTGCCGCTGTTTTGTGTTGCGTCCAGCCGAACATAATCGACCTGGATGCCCTCATCATCGAGTTCTTGCGCAAAATGGCGCATCGCGGACAACACCATCACCAGCTTCTGCTTGTGGTGAGCCACATAAGTGGTTTCAGCATGGACTTCGGTCATCAGAACGACGTCGTGACTGATGTCGATATCGCGAAGCGCGCTGATTGAACGGGTGAGTTGATCGCCCAGAATGAGTCGGAGGGTCCTCAAGGATTCGCCTCACTCGGGTGAGTTTCGCCTTTGGATTTTTCTCGATTTTTAGATGGCGTCATCTAAACATTCGCCGCGTGCGCGTCGCCTGCGGCGTCGACCCCCGCTGACACCGCTCGGAGACCTACTTTTCGCCTGGGTTCAGTTGATCTGAATGCCGCCAGGCCGAGTCAACGGGCTGAGCATCAGCGCGCTGCGCCCGCGCACGCCTGCGATCACTAATAGTCACACACGTGGCGATCGTTACCGGGTTTGTTCTCGTCGGCAAAGGCTATTTTCGGAAACGCCATTGTCACCATCTCGCCGCATTGCTGCATTTGTTTCATCATTGGGTCTTTCGCTATTTCCTTGCCGAATTCGATGGCCTTTTTCTGCGCCTCGTCCCGCTTGCCGCTGTCGCAAAGTGCTTTGACGTCACGCTCGACTTGTTTTGAGCGTTTTTCGAGCGCTTTCAGCTCTTCTTCATCGATTTTCTCCATACAGGACCGCGCTTGCTCCATTTGTTGCATCATCTTCTGCATATCGGCTTGGTTCATTTGCTGATAATTCTGAGCGTATGAAACCAATGGTGTCGTCAGGAATATGATAAAAATCAATAGCTTCAAGGTTCTATCTCCGTCCACTCAATGTGATTTTGCTGCTCATCCGATGCTTTTCTCATGATCTCATCCTCTGCCGCCATAAGCAATGACATTTCGTCTGATTGAGGCGTTGTCGAGGGCGCGGCTTGGCCCCACCGAGTGAGTTCGGGCTGGCGCAACGTGCACATGCAGGCTCATCGGTATAGCGCTGAGGTGTCGGCAAAAATCAGGTACTCGCGGATCAAATCGTGTTTCAGCTTGAAGATATTGCAGAAAGGCACTGTCAGCACGCTTTCATCGTGTCGGGTATATGAAACGGAGCCATGACAGATTAAGCCGTCAGCTACCGACCATGACTCGGTGAGCGAGTGCGACAGGGCGTGAATCGAGTCGAAGAAATCTGAGACGAAAGACTCAATGTTCGCTTTCCCGGAGACCGGAGGCAGGTTGCCGAAGCTGAACGAACAGTCGTCAGCGAGGAATTGCGAAAAGGCCCTCGCATCCCTCTCATCGATACTGGAGAACAATTGGCTCAGCAATTGGTGATGTTCCATCGTTCAATACTCTCACGCTGTTTCATGAAACGACTTTTATCATGGGGTCAGACTCGTTGAATTGTCAAACGGTTCTGACCCCAATGGCATATTTGTAGCCTGTTGGCAGTCAGAATCGGTAGATCAATCCCACTTGCACGGTAAATGGCTGGTAGTCCATCCCGCTAAAACTGCTGCCATCGCCTGCCTCGCTCTCGAGTGTAATGCTCGTGATACTGCCGTAGCGAAGTTCGGTCTGCAGGCCCCAGTCAGGCGTGAGATCGTAGTTCAGCCCGGCAAACAGCTGGTACCCGATATCCCCATCGCCTGAATAGGATGATTCAACGCCATCTTGCTCAAAGTCAAGATCGATTTCCTGCAGCCAGCTCAAGCCTGCGCCAAGATAGGGCTGCCATCGCCCGGATTGGCTGAAGAAATACAGGCCGTTCAGAAAGAATGTGTTCGAGGCGTAGTTGCCGCTACCCAACGACGTCCCGCCGTCGATCAGTGCCTCAGAATCATTGCTGCGGTATTCCCACGCGAGTTCGACCGCAAAGTTCGGGCTCAAGCGATAACCAATGCCGATGCTTGCAGCGAAGCCGTCGTCCAGTTTGATCTCCGCCGGGCCCGAAAAACCGGCAACCTTATTCGAGCGCGCTTGGAAATCCGATATCAGGCTCAGGCCGACCTGGGGTCTGAGGAACCAGCGATCCTCTGATGCGGCGTCGACGTTGTATGAGGCCATTCCCGCGAAGGCGGCTGAGAACAGAAGCGTGTTCATGGGTGTTGTGAATCGTGCCATATCCAGTCTCCATAAATGGTTGGTCATAAGGGGTCAGGGTTGTTTGCTGCCGCTCAATAAGCGGGGTGTTGAACTAATGGCACGTACCTAAGCAAAGATCGATCGGAATACCGTCATTGCGAGGAGCGACAGTGACGTGGCAATCTTGCTGAGGCGCGCGATTCAGAAGATTACTTCGTGCCTCGCAATGACAGCATGAACCGAATATGCCTTGAGTAAGTACCATTAGGTTATTGAGCGACTCTGACTGCCTACTAGCTCGCATTTCTCACCAGGATCACGGGAGCAGGCGCAGGATTCGTGTTCGTAAGCGCCGCTCTGGAGCGAAAAGCATAGCGATAGCTATGGTTTGAGTGAAGAGCAAGCTTACGAACACGAAGACCAGCCTGAACCGTGATAGGCACTGTTGAAAAACACACTGTATTTTTGATCATTCGAGTTCTTTCAAAAGAGCCAATGCCTTACCAGTTCTCGACGCCGCCTGGTGAGAAATGCGGGCTAGAGGCTTTACGATGCAAAGGATAAGGGCATGGGCGTGAAGAGGCCGTCAAATCACCGTGAAAATTTGGTCGACATCAAAGCCTTATGATTCCCACTCAAGTTTCGAAATGGAGGGGAGTTCACGGCGGTGCAGGCCTGCGTTCGCGCAACGTGCCGATTCGGTCGATCGAGGGAAATCTCGATTCGAATGCCAGTGTCAGGCTGTGCAGTCGCGCATACCTGCCGATCAGCGGCTACAACGCCCGTTTGGACTCAACGGGATGATGCTGCGCTGGCTTGATCGAGTTGATTGCCTCGAGCACACCGTCCCAGAATACCAGTCGCGCCTGGACTGCCAAACCAGCCGCCTCAATGGCTTCGTCGATCTTGACTTTATCGCCGCAGCAGAGGCCATTGAGCAGCCGCAGTGACAAAGGCGCATGGAAATCCTCGTCGAGATGGATGTGTCGATTCAGATAAAAATGAAAGATCGGTGCTTGTTCCTCGGTAACGCCTGTCTTATGCAGGATTGAACGAAAAATGCTCGGAATGATGTGTTCTCTGCCGAGTGCCAGGGCTGCAGCGACCTGGTGCGGCTTGTTGCTGTGTAAGAACTCGAACGTCGTCGACGTGAACATGCGAGACGCTTCCGGGACTGTCGGGAGTTCCAGTGCGCTGATGATGCCTTCTTGCCGCACGGTTTCGACGAAGCGCGCGGATGGCAATGTGCTGGCGCCGATCTCTTTCATCGCTTTCTGGTAGAGCTCGAAATGACTCGCATATTCGCCGGGAACGTCGGTTTCGTCGGACTCTTCCTCCAGGACGAGTTCGTTGATGAACCGTCTGACCTGTGCGTCGCCCCGTGGCGTCCACGGATAGCTTGTCGGCGCGACGACGGACTGAAGATATTTGATCAGAGACATGAAATCCCACACCGAGTAGACATGGTGTTCCATAAAGCAGCGCAGCTCTTCCTTGTTTGAAACCGCTGCATAAACAGGATGATCTTCAAGTTGTTGCTTGAAAACCCCGATAACATCATTGGTAATTTCGTCTGGCATCGTTGCTCACCCTGTTTTTTAAATCAATAATCAAATGACTCAGATTCGTTTGAACCGCTCCGGGTTCCGTTTATATGGGGTCAGAGTCGAATGGCACATACTTGACAGCTATCGTCGAGCAATTGGCCCGCCGATACGGGTTACTTCTTCCGGAAAACGCCGTGAATTCGTCCGTGTAGGCTCGACGGCGGCTTCCCTGCCGCCGCATTTCCTCCAGAAGCAAACCATATCGGCTGAAGTAGGTGCCATTCGGGTCAGAGTCTACTGGCACTTACTTAAGCAAAAATCGACCGGAATAGCGTCATTGCGAGGAGCGACAGCGACGTGGCAATCTCCTGAATCTAGCGCTTTCGTTGAACCACTGAATCCAAGCCGTTTAAGCGGCGCAAGATTCGAGAGATTACTTCGCTTCGCTCGCAATGACGCTGACCCCGTTTAGCTAGCCTATGTCTATGGGCTATGATAAAACGGCTGTGAACGATCAATGATTTGTGTTGCGTCCGCGACGTCAGAGGAGATTGCGATGGGTATGGGTGACAAGTTCAAGAAAATGTTTGAGGGTGAGCGAGATCCTGCCGAGATGAGCACCTGGATTTTTTCATTAACGCCGCTGGGCATCGCGTTTGTTTTCTATTTCATTTTCCTCTTACCCATGGACATCGAGAACAAGGACCTGCTCTATGTGGTTGGCGCTGCATCCGGCTTTTCCGGACTTCAAGCCTACTGGATTGCCCGCGGTTGGAAGCGCAATGACGGCATGACGGTCGTACTGGGTATTTTGGGTATCGCTTTCGCGTTTCTGCTGACCTGGGCCTACGTCGGCATCACCCGATAGATCAAGGAGTCTGACCCCATGATCTATCTAAATCAGGCCCCCATCCTGGCCCTCGGGCTCGGATTCCTGCTGTTGCTCCTCGCGGTGCTGTTGCATCTGATCGATCGATTCGCGCAAGGCTCGGTTCATTTCCTCCATGCCCTTGAGCATGGACTCGCCCAGATCGCGTGATCCTTCGCGCAGCGCTTCGTTCAGCATTTGCAAGCCCTCTGTCATCGCATCCTCCATCGAATCCATGTTTTCCTGCATGGATTCGGAAAGTTCGTCAGCGAGTTCATTCAATTCGCGGTCGCTCGGGCGTGGTCGGGGTACCACGGTCTGCGTGGCATCCACTTTCCATGCGCCATCTTCGAGCACCATCACCGTGTCGAAGGTATCTTGATTGTCTTTCGCATTCGGATCGGCATAGATCACGGTGACAATCGCGCTCTGGACCGTGCCAAGCTCGAATGCTCCGATCGGGAGCCTCTGATCCGCAGGCAATGCGAGATAGCGGTCGAAGTTTTGTTGGCTGGTGCTCGAGACCAGGGTTCGGGCGGCCGCTGTGTCACCTTGCTGCATCGAGCGCCAGTATTGCTCGGCGACCTTGCGCGGGTCGTCAGGTTGGTGCATGCAGGCGGCCAGCACCAGCGTCGCTATCAGTATTGTTAGATGTTTCATTGGCATACCTAGAATTGGTCAGGAACAAGGGGTCAGACTCGTTGATCTTTTAGTTGATCGTGCTGTTCTCTTTTTCTTCCAGCAGCACCTGATTGTCATAAGCATTGAGTATTTGCTCGAAGATGTCGACTTCATCCATTTCACCCTCGTCGAACTCGAAAGTGTTGGGATCGGCGCCCATAATCTGTTCGATGCGGTTGATCTCCGCCTCGAGGTCGGGGGAGACCTTGAGTGCTTTCATGTACATGTTTCTCGCTGCAACAGTGAACGCGTCCCTGAAGTCGGGATCACGGTTC
>JARFQK010000423.1 GCA_029287815.1 Gammaproteobacteria bacterium | reverse complement strand
CTGGGTCAAGGCACTGGAAGCGCAGGAAGACATGTACATGAATGAAAGGCCCGAATTTGCCGCTATGCCAGCAATCGACGAGCCGTTCGAGGCCCCGGAATTTGCCGAAGGTCCAGCTGATTTCGAGGATCCGGCCTGGGTCAAGGCGCTCGAAGCACAAGAAGAAATGCACATGAGTGAAAGGCCGGCCTTCGCTGCCATGCCGCAATTCGACGAACCTGTATTCGATGCCCCTGATTTTGCCGAAGCCCCGACCTTTGAAACGCCTGCATGGGTCCAGGAGCTGGAATCCCAACGCGGTCAGGATATGATGGCCATGCCAGCATTTGATGACATGCCGGAAATCGATGCGGCGGAATTCTCGATACCTGATTTCGCGGACATGGACGAGCAGCATGCCGAGTTCATCAAGCAGTCCGATGAGCGCCGGGCTCAGTGGGATAAGGAGTACGAAGAACGGCGCGCAGCATCGAAGAAGCGTTTCGAAGAATTGAGAAAAAGCTTCGACAAGGACAGCAGCGAAGAAGCAGCTGCAGAAAAGCAGAGCTGATTCACTGATCCTTCTCGATCCAGGCCCCTGTGCAACCCCCGTTCGCAGGGGCCTTTCTGTTAGGAACGCTTGATTGCGTCCAGTGTCTGAGAGTATGTCCTTAGAATGGAATCAGCAGCAATCATGCGCTGCCAGGGTGCGGTGACTGCGGTTGCCGCGCCCGCCTTTATTTCAATCATTGAGCCCCACCCGCCTGCATCCAGGTCGAGCGGATATCAAAAACGCGGAGATCGCAGAGACGCAGGGGCCACAGAGCTTAATGCTGTTTTCACTAATAGACACAGCCCCGCTTCTGTGATTCTGGCAAGAAATGCGGGCTGCCCCCCCGAGGCTTCGCCTTCACGCAGCATCGTGGAATCCGCCTCCCACAGTCTAGATCACACGTTGTGATTCCAAATAAAATCCTTCTCTGCGACCTCTGCGTCTCTGCGCCCTCTGCGTTGAATAATCCCCCACTAAGCGCTAAGCGCGTTCCCCAAAGATCGCCGTGCCAATTCTGACTATCGTCGAACCCTCCTCGATCGCAATCGGGTAGTCGTTGCTCATGCCCATCGAGAGTTGATCGAAATGGGTCAACGAGAACGTCTGCTGGCATCGCTCGAGCATTCCTCTGAGTACGGCGAACGCAACCCTCGTCCGAGTCTCGTCACCCTGCACGCCGATGGTCATCAAACCGCGCCAGTTCAGGCACGGTAGATCCTGTTCGAGTAACTGGTCGATGAAAGGAGCTACTTTTTCAGTATCCAATCCAGATTTGCTCGGATCTTTCGAGACATTGACTTGTATCAGGCAGTTCAGCGGTTGCGGCAATGATGAATCGCTCATCGCCGCGGAAAGTTTTTGCGCCAACTTGACACTATCGACCGAATGCACCCAACCGAAATGCCCTGGAATCTGCTTCGCTTTCTTTGATTGCAGATGACCAATGAAATGCCAAACCGCATCAGTAGCGTGCAGTGCGGGTATCTTCGTCAGTGCATCCTGCATGGTGTTCTCGCCGAAATCCCTCTGCCCGGCTGCGATCGCCTGTTCGACTTCCTCGAGCGTGCGCGTCTTCGACACCGCCACCAACCTTATGTCTTCGGGCGCGCGTCCTGCGCGCACAGCGATGTCCCGAATTTGCAGTCTCAGTTCCGCCAGATTCGCGTGAATCGATTTCATGGCCACGCCGCAGCCGATCGACTACTGTTCGTACTCGGCTAAAAAATGCCGCAGGCGCGCGATGGCGTATTCGAGATCGTCCTCTCGGGGTAGAAAGACAATCCGAAAGTGGTCTCTGTGGGGCCAGTTGAAGGCCGTGCCCTGCACGATCAGAATCTTTTCCTGGATCAGCAGGTCCAATACCAGTTTTTGATCGTTCTTGATTTTGTAGACCTTGGGGTCCATGCGCGGAAAAAGATACAACGCGCCCTTGGGCTTGACACAGCTGATACCGGGAATATCGGTCAGCAAAGCGTAGGCCAGGTCGCGCTGACGGCACAGTCTTCCACCAGGCGCTACCAGATCGTTGATACTCTGATAGCCGCCGAGCGCCGTCTGAATCGCGTGCTGGCCCGGCACGTTGGAACACAACCGCATCGAGGCCAGCAATTCGATTCCTTCAACGTAATCGTTCGCGCGCAGTTTCGCGCCACTGATGACCATCCAGCCGGATCGGAATCCGGCGACGCGGTAGGCTTTCGACAGACCATTGAAGGTCAAGAAAAGCACATCATCGGCCAGGGAAGCTGTAGAAATATGCTCGGCGCCGTCATAAACGATCTTGTCATAGATCTCATCGGAAAAAATAATCAACTTGTGTTGTCGAGCCAGCTCGATGATCGCTTCGAGAATATCCTGAGGATATAACGACCCAGTCGGATTGTTCGGATTGATGATCACGATGCCACGCGTGCGATCGGTGATCTTTTTTTCGATATCCTCAAGGTCCGGGTACCAGTCCGATTGCTCATCACAGAGGTAGTGCACCGGCTTGCCTCCCGACAGCGAAACCGACGCGGTCCACAGGGGATAATCCGGTGCGGGTATCAGCATCTCATCGCCATTGTTGAGCAAGGCTTGCATCGCCATCACAATCAATTCACTGACACCGTTGCCAAGATAAATATCATCGATTTCGACATTCGGCAGGTTTTTTTGCTGGCAGTATTGCATCACGGCCTTGCGTCCAGAATAAAGGCCCCGAGAGTCGCTGTAGCCCTGGGACTCGGGCACGTTGTGGATCATGTCCTGGACGATTTCGTCAGGTGCATCGAAGCCGAACGGAGAAGGATTGCCAATATTCAGTTTCATGATCCTGTAGCCTTCCTCTTCGAGCCGCCGCGCCTCGCGCAACACCGGACCGCGAATGTCGTAGCAGACATCATCAAGCTTATGTGATTTCTTAACCGTGATCATGCTTGAATTTCAGCACCTTAGAACAATAAGTTGATACTTCTGAGTATATATGCTTCTGCGCTCAAACGCTTGTCTGAATCGCGCGCGGCTAAGAAAAAACCAGCCAAGCATCGGCCGCGGGCGTGATCGAGGGTCGATTTACCCCAGTACCGTGATCGCGATGCGTCAAGATCGTAATGCGAGCGCCGCCGAACTGAGCGAACGCGGGGGGACCGATCGCGTCACCTGGACGGATCAATCGGGCTTGCTGAAGGAAGCGTGTTCCGCATTGTGCATCAGTCGCTGAAAACCTTCCGCTGAGACATGAATCAGATCGACGTGATCGCCCGCCTCGAAGTAGACATCGGGCTGCAGGAACAAGTCAGTATCGACGACGACCTCGAGGCCGTAGAGATCACCGACCGGCGGTACCGCCCCGAGTACACAGTCGCCCAGCATGTCGGCCAGCTCGGCCTCGTCGGCGAACTGCAGGCGGCGGTTGGTTTCCCGATAGAGATCGCCCAGCTTGATGCGGCGTGATGCCGGACACACCGCCATCATATAACCACCCTCGTCCTCGAGCAGGACTGACTTTGCAAGCTTCTCGGCGGGGATATGCGCCTGTTCCGCGGTAGCCAGTCCGGTATCGGCATAAGGATGCTCGACCAACTCGTACTCGACGCCGAGGCTCTCCAGATAATTTTGCAGTGTAATCGCGATTGCCATTGGACGACTCCGTCATATCTCATATCAATCGATTGTTCAGCGCCATTAGCATAATCATCCCGCTGTTGAAGTCAATCCACCATCGGCAGGAGCAAAATGCGCCGAGCGCAGCACCACAATCTCAACGCCGCTGCATCATTTGAAGTATTCGCGTAACGCGCGATAAAGATAATATCCATCCCAGCGTCCAGCGAGTTCGCGTATCGAATGCATTGCGAAAGTCGGCACACCGACATCGATGGTCTTGATACCGATCGCAGCGGCAGTCAGCGGACCGATGGTACTGCCGCAGCCCATGTCGGAACGCACCACGAATGATTGCACCGGCACATCGGCCTGATCGCACAGATTGCGAAAAATCGCACCGGTCTCGCTGTTGGTCGCATAACGCTGGTTTGCATTGATCTTGATCACGGGCCCCTGGTTGAGCACTGGCCCGTGGTTGTCATCGTGCTTGTCAGAAAAATTCGGGTGAACGCCATGGGCATTATCGGCCGAGATCAGCATCGAGCGATCGACGCTGCGTGCCAGCCGTTCCGGTGTTGCCGTCAGACGTTGCAACACACTTCTCAGAAAAGATCCGGCCGCACCGGAGGTCGAAACACTGCCCACCTCCTCATGATCATTGCAGATCAGCATGCAATTCGAGCGCTCACCGGCTTTGAACAGGCTGATCAGCCCGGTATAACAGCTCAACAGGTTGTCCAGGCGAGCTCCGGCAATGAAATCCTGATGCAAGCCAATCACGGCGGGTGGCTGTACATCGTAGAACGCCAGCTCATACTCGAGCACTTTTTCGGCATCGATCTCAGGATTTTGTTTGACGAGCAAGGTCAACAGCAATTCGCGAAAGTCCGGCGTTGCTTCCCTATGCTTCTCGTCCTCTGGCAACTTCATCAAAACCGGCGGCATATGAGTCTGTTTATTGATGCTGCGATTTTCGTTGACCTGCGGATCGAGATGAATCGCCAGGCTGGGTATCACAGCGATAGCATGTTCGAAATCGATCAGCGCGCTATGGACATGCTGCTGCTTGTCCAAATAACTGACCCGTCCCGCCAGTGACAGATCGCGGTCAAACCAAGGATTGAGCAACACGCCGCCATAGATCTCTACACCGAGCTGGAAATATCGAGTTTTGACGATTTCCGGATTCGGCTTGACCTTGAGACAGGGACTGTCCGTGTGGGCACCGACCATACGCAAACCGTTGTCAGCCAGATCGCTGGTCAAACTGAAGGCAATCAGCGATGAATCATTCCGCGTGACATAATAACGTCCGGGCGTAGTCGTTTCCCATGATTCAGATTCCCTCAGTTGCGTAAAGCCTTCCGCATCGAGCATTTCTCGCATCGTAGCCACTGCGTGGTAGGGCGTCGGCGAGGCCTGGATGAATTTCAGCAAACCTTCGATGTAGTCTGTATCTTGCATGTCTTTCCAAAAAATTCCGCTGATGTTTTTAACGCAAAGGCGCGAAGGCGCAAAGTTCGCAAAGAAAAACTCACTATTCTCTGTCGTGATATTCTACAGCGTATGGCAATGAGAAGGCGACGCCGTTTGCAGCCTACGGAATAGCGCCGCCCGATGCGGCGATCTCAATCACGGCGCGCAGGGTTGATATCGCAGCATCAGCAGGTGCTTTGCGTTCTCTGCGCCTCTGCGCCTCTGCGTTGAAACAACATCTTTCCCTGTGCTTGCTTATCAGCCGATCCTGTACAGCGTGCGTTGCTCGTAACCGGTGATGATCTGCTTCATACCGGCCAGTTCCGAATCCAGTCTATTGTCCCCGGTATCCACCCTGAGGGGTCGGCCCTGCAGGGATCGAAGCTTTTTGCGCGTCGCGACGATGATCACCTTATCGCGACCCACTCGCCTGATCACGGCCGGGCTGAACTGCTGATTGCCGCGCCCGAAAACATGACCCTGGCCTCCTATTGCGGTGACGACTATTCTCGCCTCGGCGTAGTCTGGATCATCCAGCAAGGCCAATATGTCCTGCTCGGCAAGATCGGCGGCGACGCGTTCACCGTTGTACACCGCGTCGATACCGAGCAGCGTGTTGTCAAGCCCCAGGGCTTGCATGATGGCCGCGATCGTCGTGCCCGAGCCCATCAGATACAACACATCGTCCTGCATGTTGTCGATAAAATCGGCCGCAATGTCCTCCAGCACCAATGACTCGGTATCGACACCGCCTCGTTTCATGGCCTGCATACGCTGTTCATCGACCGGCACGTGCATATAGCCATAGCAGCTGGCCTTGACCTGTCCGGCCCGGAACGCATCTTCGTCCAGGTCCATGACTTCGGCGGCTTTGGCCGAATACAACTGACCATCGATCAGACCAGCCAGCAGCTCTCCCGCCTGCGTCGGGCTGACCGCGTAAACAGCTGAATGGATCTTGCACCCAGCCGGGATACCGATCACTGTCAGGCTATCCTCGACACCTCGCTGCCTGAGCGCATCGAGGATATCCCGCGCGGTGCCGTCACCTCCGGCAAACACCAAAAGATCGATTCCGTGCTCGCATAATGCGATCACCGTATTGACCGTATCCACGGCGCTGGTTTCCGGTTCGGCTGGTGTGTACACCACGATCGCATCCATACCCAGGGCCTCCAGCGCGTTCTGACCCATCGCCGCGGCGGCCGTGTAGACTGGCCCCGGTACACTGTCCCTGATCGCTGACAGCGCAGACTGGGCGCGTTGCTGGGCCAGTGGATGCGCTCCTTTAGCGAGCGCCTGCGCGACGATGTCGCGGCCATCACTGCCCTTGAGCCCGACGGCTCCACCGACGCCGGCCATTGGATTGATCACGAGTCCCAGTTTCACGCTGCACACACCCGGTTAAAACGAATGGCACTGACTTAACAGCTATCGTCGGGCAATCGACCCGCCGACACGGGTTACTTCTTCCGGAAAACGCCGTGAATACGTCCGTGTAGGCTCGACGGCGGCTTCCCTGCCGCCGACATTTCCTACAGAAGCAACCC
>JARFQK010000418.1 GCA_029287815.1 Gammaproteobacteria bacterium | reverse complement strand
GGATGACCGCGACCAGATCAGCCTTGATAACTCGGTGCTCGCCGGCAGCGTATTCGTTGGCGCCGACACGCTACTGGGCCCGCTCTATCTTGCCTACGGTTTCAATGACAGCCACACGTCGACGATCTACCTCTACCTGGGCCGCCAATGGTCACCCGACTAACCTACATCGTGCTATTGCCAGGCTTTTCTCAACGCAAAGACCGCAGACACAGTTCTTAACGCAAAGGCGCAAAGGCCGCTGAGGGATATAATGTGTCATCCCATGGTTGTTTATGCTGTGTATATGATGGATTTGCAAAGGGGCTAAACGCTGTTGGTAGTCAGTCCAAACCCTTAAAAACTTTGCGGCCTTTGCGTCTTTGCGCCTTTGCGTTGAAAATCTGCTTTGACTGTTAAAACAGCTGCTCGGGGATGGGGGTACCGGTCTCTCCCTGATTCAGAGGGCTTTCCGTGGCAATCGTGCGCGCGGCAGGTGCGTTTTCTGTTCTGAAGATTTCGAACAGCGTGTCCTGGTCCTGGTCTGTCGCGGGGGCGCCGGTTTCCGCACTGATCTTGACTGTGGTCAGACCTCTGGGGCGCTTGAGTTGTTTTTCCGGTTTTTCAGCGAGCGCAGTTTGCATGAATTCGATCCACAATGGCAAGGCTGCGCTCGAACCAGCCTCTCTGTTACCGAGCGGTTTTAGCTGATCGAACCCAACCCAGGTTACTGCCACGAGATCCGGATTGTAGCCGCTGAACCAGGCATCGCGCTGATCGTTAGTCGTTCCGGTCTTGCCGGCGATATCGTTTCTACCCAGCGATCGTGCTCTTTGACCGGTGCCTTGACGGATGACATCCTGAAGAATGGAGTTCATCTGGTAAACCAGGCGGGGTTCCAGCGTCTGCTCAGCCTGCTTCGGCAGCTTGCCCAACGCGTCCTCGGCTTCCAGCGACTGGCGTTGTTGCCAGTGTGAGTCTGAAAGCACACAAGGAACACACGCGACGACCGGATCAGCCTCATACAGCACCGTGCCATCGGGATCTTCTATACGTTGAATCACATAAGGATCAATCAGGTAACCGCCATTGGCAAAAACAGCGTAGCCGCGCGCTTGCTGCAGCGGACTGACATCGGCACTGCCGAGGGCCAATGAGAGGTTGTGCGGAACATTATCCCGATCGAGACCAAACCGTTCCAGGAAGCTTGTCGCATAGGGTATTCCTACCGCATTCAACACCCGAATAGAAACCAGGTTGCGCGATTTATACAAGGCCTGACGGAGACGTGTCGGCCCAAAAAATTTGCCACTGTAATTCTCTGGCCGCCAACTCGCCTCCAGCGCACGGTCCTGGAAGACCACGGGCGCATCATTGATCAAAGTCGCCGGCGTGAATGATTTCGCCAGCGCAGCGCTGTATATATAAGGCTTGAATCCCGACCCCGCCTGTCTCTTTGCCTGCACCACACGGTTAAACTTGCTGAAATTGAAATCGAAGCCGCCCGTCAATGCCTTGATCGCACCATCATTCGATGCAATTGCTACCAGCGCACCCTGAACTGCCGGAACCTGACCCAGCTCCCATTTACCAGTCTTGTTTTTCACAACCCAGATTACATCACCGGGCTTAAGCACTTCGCCTGCGGTCTTGGGCTCCTCACCGACACGGTTGACGCTGACATAGGGTCTTGCCCATTGCAATCCAGAAAAACTAATGACCGCCTCATCCCCGGACTTTAAGAAAATTTTGACCTGTTGCTCCGTTTTGGTCTTCTGCGCTTCTGGTTTTCCAGCCTGTTCCGCGGCCTGTCCTTCCTCTTGCTGGGCTTCCAGTGGTATTTGAACGGTCTCAATTGAGGCCACTATGGCCGGCTCGAACTTGCCATAGTTTCGATCATCCTCGAGCTGCAAATAGAGCTCATCAAGCGGCTCGTCCTGATAGACCTCGACGTGGCGTATCACACCACGGTAGCCGTGGCGGCGGTCATAGGCAACGAGACCGTTCCACAAGCTCTCGTTCGCTGCATGTTGCATTTTGTCGTCGACGGTCGTGTAGACGCGCAATCCTCTTGTATAGGCTTCGTCACCGAACTGGTCCACAATTTCAACGCGAACCATTTCATTGACATAAGGCGCGCTCACCTGCAACCTGCCCCGATGCAATACGGCTGAGACAGGCTCCTCGAGAGCGCTTTCGAACTCTTCGTCGGTGATGTAGTCGAGATCATACATTCGCGCCAATACGTAATTTCTGCGCGTGATGGCTCTTTCGGGATTGATGATCGGGTTGTAGCGCGACGGCGCCTTGGGCAGACCAGCGATCATCGCAATCTGTGGCAGTGTCAATTCCTCGAGTTTGGCACCGTAGTAAACTCTTGCGGCCGCCGCGACACCGTACGATCGGTTGCCAAGATATATCTTGTTCAGATAAAGCTCCAGGATTTTTTCCTTGCTCAATTCCCGCTCGATCTTGAGAGCCAGAAATATCTCTCTCAGTTTTCTGATGTAAGTCTTTTCACTGCTCAGGTAAAAGTTCCTGGCCAGTTGCATTGTGATGGTACTCCCACCCTGACCTCTTTCTCCGGTAATAATCAGATTGAAGACAGCCCGCAGGATACCCTGATAATCGACACCAGGGTGCTCAAAGAAACGATCATCTTCTGCCGAGAGGAAGGCCTGCCTCAGCCTGTCGGGAATCTCGTCGAGCGATTTTGGGCTTCGTCTTTTTTCCCCGAATTCACCCATTAGTGAACCATCGCTGCTATAAATTCGCAGTGGCACCTGCAGCCTGACATCACTGAGACCTTCGATGGACGGTAGTTGTGGACTGAGATAAAGATAAAGACCAGCCAGTGCTATGGCCGAAACAGTAAACAAGACCAGGCCGAACACGGCACCAGTTATGAATAATTTAAAGACAACTTTCACATCAAACGGGCCCGGCTACTTGTAAACATAAATGAAGACTGATTATAGGCTTTTGCTTGTTCAATAGCGATATCAATTAATACGCCAGTAACTAGTAATTTTCAATATGTACGTCTATTATCAATTTAAAAAATAAATATAAAAAAATAACTACCTTGATAATCAGTTATTTTAGGGGATGATGACGTGTCTCTGCTGAGCCGCAAGAAACCCGTTCTTCTGGGGCTGGATATCAGCTCTACTTCAGTCAAATTACTCGAGCTGGAACAGAATGCTGGGAAGTATATCGTCAAAAGTCTTGCAGTGGAACCGCTGCCGGACAACGCGGTAGTCGAAAAGAACTTTCAGGATGTCGAGGCCATTGGCGAGACTATCCAGAAAGCCGTAAAGCGTTCCGGCACCAAAGCCAAACTGGCCGCTGTAGCCGTGGCTGGGTCTGCGGTCATCACCAAAATCATCAATATGCCGGCCAATCTGAGTGAAAGCGAGCTGGAGCAGCAGATTCAACTCGAAGCAGACCAGTACATCCCCTACCCCCTGGAGGAAATCAACCTTGATTTTGAGGTGATCGGGCCGACTGCCAACAATCCCGATTCAGTGGATGTGCTGCTGGCAGCGTCTCGAAGCGAAAACATCGAGACCCGCACCGACGCACTGGATATCGGTGGGTTAAAGGCAAAAATTGTCGATGTCGAGGCTTATACGGTCGAAAGCGTCGCCCCGCTGATTACGGCACAGATGGAAAACCAGGGCGAAGACAAGATCATCGCGATCATCGACATCGGTGCCACTATGACAAGCCTGAACGTCATTCAGAACGGCAGCCTTATCTACACTCGCGAGCAAAATTTTGGCGGCAAACAGTTGACCGAAGAAATCATGCGCCGTTACGGACTGGCCTACGAAGAAGCAGGACGCCTGAAAAAAAGCGGAGGTTTGCCTGACAACTATATTCCGGAAGTGCTGGAACCATTCAAGGAGACCATCGCTCAGCAAGTCAGCCGCTTTCTGCAGTTCTTCTACACATCCGGTCAATACAGCACAGTCGACTTGATCGCGCTCGCTGGCGGTTGCGCCTCCATTCCGGCTATCGATGAACTGGTCGAATCCCAACTTGGCATAAAAACCGTGATTGCCAATCCGTTTGCCAACATGTCACTGTCATCCAGGGTGAACCCCCAGGCTTTGAGTAAAGATGCGCCATCGCTGATGATCGCCTGCGGCCTTGCCTTGAGGAGTTTTGATTAGATGGCCAAGATCAACTTATTACCTTGGCGCGAAGAGCTTCGTAAAGAAAAGACGCAGCAATTCGCCTCGATGTCTGGCGTCGCTGTCATCCTCACCGTCTGCGTGATCGGTGCGATTCATTTTGCGTTCAGTAGTCAGATCACCTACCAGCAAAGCCGCAACCGTATCCTAACCGACGAGATAGCCAGGCTGGACATAGCTTTGAAAGAGATCGATGGCCTCGAAGAGACCAAAGAAAAGCTGCTCTCCCGAATGGACATCATCCAGTCTCTGCAACGCAAAAGGCCGCAGATCGTGCACCTCTTCGACGAGATTGTTCGCACCGTCCCCGAGGGCATTTATCTGACGGGGATCAAGCAAGCCGGCAGCACGATCAATATCAACGGTGTCGCCGAGTCGAATGGCCGGGTGTCCGCTTACATGCGCAATATTGATGGCTCAGACTGGATGTCAACGCCAAAACTCACGGTGATAGAGAGTAAAAAAGGAACGCTCAGAAGCAGTGATTTCGTGCTGACAACGTCTCAGTCCACCCCTAAAACCGAAGACGAGGAGGAGCAAGGCTGATGGCATTCTCCTTTGAAGATCTCAACGACCTTGATGTCAACGACCTAAAGCGTATCGGCAGTGCGCCTACGATCGTCAAAGTCATACTCATTATTATTATGTGCGTGCTGGTTTCCGTTGCCGGTTATTTCCTGGTCATCACGCCAAAAATGGAACAGCTCGAAAAAGCCGAAAAAGAAGAAGCCAGCCTCAGGGCCACCTTCGACGAAAAGGCAGCAAAGGCTGCCAATCTTGATGCCTACAAACAGCAGCTCGATGAAATGCGCGAATCCTTTGGCGCACTGTTGAGACAGTTACCGAACAAAACGGAAATCGAGACTTTGCTGACCGACATTTCACAAACCGGCATCTCCAGCGGCTTGGAGATCGATCTGTTCAAGCCCGAAGGCTTGGTCCCAAGAGACTTCTACGCCGAGTATCCGATCAGATTAAAAGTCACTGGCCGTTACCATGAGTTTGCACAGTTCGTCAGTGGCGTAGCTGCACTTCCCCGAATCGTCACTCTGAAAGACATCGAGATTCTGCCCGCCGCAAAAGACTCAGGCGTCAAACTTTCGATGGAGCTGACAGCGGTCACTTATCAGTATCTGGATGAAGATGAGGCAGCGCTGGAGGAAGAATAGCATGATCAAAAACATCAAGCATAAAACCTTTTGGGCATCGATGATCTCTAGCTGGATTTTGGCGGGCTGCAGTCAGAGCGTTGAAGACTTACACGATTACATCGAACAACAAAAAGCCGCGTATGTTGGCAGTGTCAAACCGATCCCGCAGTTCAAGCCTTATGAAAGCTTTACCTATACCGCCTATGATCTGAGAGACCCTTTCGAGGCGGCAATCGATATCGAAGAAGAACAAAACAAAGCCGACCTGTTGACACCGGACAAGGCCAGACCAAGACAGCCACTGGAGGCCTTTCCACTAGATACGTTGCGCATGGTCGGTGTTCTCGAGCAAGGTGAGAACCTGTGGGGCCTGATCGAAGACCCCAAACAAGTCGTACACCGGGTTCAGGTCGGGAATTACATGGGCCAAAACGAAGGTGCGATCACCGGTATTTCCGAGGGCGAGATTTTTTTGGTTGAGATCATTTCCGATGGTGTTGGCGGCTACCTCGAACGCAATGCCTCTATCGCAATCGGAAACGAATGAAAGCGGAGCTTGATATGAGTACTTTTACGATGGGGACATCCCGAATACTAACAATAAAAATTCCGGGAATCAGCGGCTTGATTTTGCTTGCAACGGTTCTCTTCTCCTCGAGCTTCGTTGGTGCAGCTCAGAATTCGCTGGAGTCAGTGACATACTCGACTCTACCGGGTAACCGTCTGCAGATCGTGCTCGGCATGAGTCAACCAACACCGAAGCCACTCAGCTTCACGATAGACAATCCCGCCCGTATTGCGTTTGATTTTACCGATACCAGCAGCACGCTGCCAAAGCGCTCACAACCGATTGGCGTCGGGATCGCACAATCAATCACGGCTATCTCGGCGAGAGACAAGACCCGCGTGATCCTCAATCTCACCGAAGTCGTGCCTTATTCCGTCAGTACAGAGGGCAACAATATACTGATTACGCTCGACAGCGAATCGACCAGCAATTTATTCATTGCTGACAGCAGCGTTCCGACCACAACAACCGGCTTACAGCAGCGTTACAATGACGTACTCAAAGGCGTCAGCAATATCGATTTTCGCCGTGGCGAAAATGGTGAAGGCCGTGTCGTCGTTACCCTGACCGAAAGCAACATTCCGATGGATATCAATGAAGAATTTGGCAAGGTCGTCGTCAAGTTCATCGGTTCCAAGCTGCCTGACAACCTGCGCCAGACGCTTGACGTGCTTGATTTTGCGACACCGGTCAAATCCGTCAGCAGCTTCGAGCAGGACGGCACGGTACGCCTCGAAATCGAGCCCGTCAGCCGGGATTTCGAGCACGTATCCTACCAGGCAAACAACATTTTCACGATCGAATTCAAGCCCATCAGTAAGAAGGAACTGGACGAGAAGATCAGGGACAAATTCGGCTATACCGGCGACCGCCTGTCACTGAACTTCCAGGATATACCGGTCCGCGCTGTGTTGCAGCTGATCGCAGATTTTACCGGCCTCAACGTCGTTGTCAGCGACTCGGTTGATGGCAACCTGACACTGCGTCTGCAGAATGTCCCGTGGGACCAGGCGCTTGATATCATCCTGAAGTCGAAAGGTCTTTCGAAACGCGAATCCGGCAACGTGATGTTGATCGCTCCCAGTGAAGAGATCGCCGCCCAGGAGAAAATCGATCTGGAAGCCGCGCAGGCGATCACCGAACTCGCTCCGATACGATCGGCCTTTTTCACGGTCAATTTTGCAAAAGTAACCGAGCTAGAACCCCTGTTCACCGGTGGTGGCGGCGAGGAAGAAGCCGCAGGGTTGCTCTCCAGTCGCGGCAGCGTGATCATCGATGAGCGCACCAACACATTAATCGTGAAAGACACCGACGAAGTGATTTCCGAGATCAGAAAGATCCTCAACGAACTCGATATCCCGGTACGCCAGGTGATGATCTCATCGCGCATCGTGATTGCTCAGGACGATTTTACCCGCGAACTGGGTAACCGCTTTGGTTTTACGCGATCCGACACCTTCGGCAGTGACGGACTGTACAAC
>JARFQK010000417.1 GCA_029287815.1 Gammaproteobacteria bacterium | reverse complement strand
TCGCTGCCGTCGCGCGGCAGGTTGATCACGTTTCCGTAGTACTGCTCGGTCGTCTCGACACAGGTATAGCCCGCGGGGCAATCCTTGACGAGGTCACCCTCGTAAATATTGTCCGAGACGTCGCCGTCCACGGTAACCTCGAGATAGAAGTTCTCCTCCGGGCACTCGAACGTTTCGCCCTTGCCATGGATATTGAGGTTATAGTGCGGACCGCTGGGATACCCGTTACCGACGAAATTACCGTCACCGTCCGTTGGCTTACCCGCATGGGCGGAGACGCCGACCAGCGCGCACAGAATCGAAGTGGAAAGTACTCTGACTGCTCTCATAATTCCCTCCTTGGAATTTATGTGGTAGCAGAGATTATCCTACGCCGGTAGTTACCACTTTTCAAAGCACATCAGCGCAAACGTTCACAGCGAACGGTCCGGCAACTCATGCGGTCCACGCGCAAGAAATCTGAACAAATCTATAACGAATGAATTCTATTCGGTTGAATACTAGACAGATATAAGTCAATCCTGATTAGGCCATTTGACGCACAAAAATGCATTTTCGCGGCTGTTTCAGCCACGCGATCATTTTGGTGATTGGACCGGGATGGCCGCGTTCACAGCCCTGCCGGCCGCACTGAGCCGCGTTTCACTCGACGCCGGGCTCGCGGAAATTGCAAGCCGGGCAAGACATCATGCATTATTGGAAGTTGACCGCAATCCGGCCAATCAAGAAACTTCACAGGAGCTCGTAATGAAAGCAAGACTCATCATCACCGCCACGATCGCCAGCCTCGCATTTGCTTCATGGACCACAACATCATTCGCCGACGACGCCAGTGCCGACTGCGAAGTCCGCGAGCGCGGCGAGAAGAAGAAAGGCCAGTCCGGCCCCTGCCTGTTCTCGCAGCGCCAGGGCTTCATCGACATCCGCCTGACCAACGGCAAGGAATACAACCTCAGCCCGCAGGACGGCAAGCCCGGCGTCTACAAGGACCAGGAAGGCCGACGGGTGAAGCGCACCGAGGCCGAGGGCAACATGCACAAGTACCAGTGGGAACACCGCAACATTACGGTCACATTCAACTGATCGAGAACGTGTTCGGATGGGCTCGGTATGACGTCGTTTAACGTGATTTCCGGTCTCAACGGACCGACTCGAATCGACTGAAGCTGTTCGACGGGGGCACGGTCACTTGGCCGCGCCCCTGTTTTTGATCGTTAGTTTCTGTTTTTCACAACAATAATTTGCTTTTTAGTCTGTTTATCTCTTATACGGCAACACTCTAAACTCTCGCCATCACTCATTCCAACAGGAGAGAACGCCATGTTTCTGATCCGCAAAGCCAAGGAGCGCGGCCAGGCCCGCTTCAGCTGGCTGCGAAGCGCGCACACTTTCTCTTTCGGCGAGTACTACGATCCACGCCACATGGGCTTCGGCCACCTGCGGGTGATTAACGAGGACGTGGTCGCACCGGGCGGCGGCTTCGCCACCCATGGCCACCGCGACATGGAGATCATCAGCTACGTGCTGGATGGCGCGCTCGAGCACAAAGATAGCATGGGCAACGGCTCGGTCATACGGCCGGGGGATGTGCAACGCATGAGCGCCGGGACCGGCGTCACCCACAGCGAGTACAACTACTCATCGTTCGAGCCGGTGCATTTCCTGCAAATTTGGCTGCAGCCCAATGCTTACGGCGTGGAGCCCAGTTACGACCAGAAGCACTTTCCGCTCGATGACCGCCGCGGGCGTTGGGTGCTCCTTGTGTCTCCCGATGGCCGGGACGGTTCGATTGCGACGCGCCAGGACGCCCTGATGTTTGGCAGCCTGCTCGCGTCCGGCGAAACACTGGAGTATCGGTTTGGCGCGAATCGACACGGCTACCTGCACGTGGCGCGAGGTCAGTTGCAGGTAGGCGACGTAACCCTGAAGCACGGCGATGGTCTGAAGATCCAGAGGCAAGCGCTGTTGCAACTCAAGGGCATCGAAGCCGCTGAAATTCTCTTGTTCGACCTGCCCTGAATATCCGTTTTGCCGCACTGAAATGCATAGGAACATCTGAAATGAAAAAAGTAAGCGTGGTCTGCCACAGTGGTTTTGGACATACGACTAACCAAGCAAAGGCCATTGTCCACGGCATCGACAACATCGAAAACGTGACTGGCAATCTGATCGGCATCGATCAAGAAGGCGAAATCGCCGAAACGGATTGGTTAGCGCTGGATGAGTCCGATGCCATCATTTTCGGCTCGCCGACCTATATGGGCATGGCCTCTTGGCAGTTTAAAAAATTTGCCGACGCCACGAGCAAACGCTGGGCAACTCAAACCTGGAAGAACAAGGTCGCAGCGGGCTTCACGAACTCGGCGTCAATGAACGGCGATAAGCATTCAACCCTGCACTATTTCATGGCCCTGGCCATGCAGCATTCGATGCTGTGGGTTGGCACGGGACTGATGCCGTCTTATACCAAGTCTGCATGGCGTTACGACATAAACTTTTTAGGCTCGTTTGGTGGACTCATCCAATCATGGATAATCTTGGGCCAAATCATGGGGTCAGACTCGTTGTTAATCAGAGTCTTCGATTATCAACGAGTCTGACCCCATGATTTGCCATGATTTGCCGCGGCGGGCTTGAGCGTTAGCGTATGGCGTGTGTCGCCAGGCAAGAACGGGCTGGGCTTGCCCTGAACCCAGGAACTGTGTCCTTTGCGGTAGAAGTTGGATAAGGGATGCCCGCTTTGGCCTGCCGGCATGTGCATCAGGCTGTTCGCTTCGTCGCCGGGCGCGATGGTGAAGTGCTGCGCCGCGCCGAAATTGGGACCCTGCGCTTTCGGCATGTCCAGGTCACCACTCAGCCCGTCCTGCGGCATGTTGAGATAGTCACCGAACAATGGAATCGCGGCGCTCAATGGATGCCTTATCGCTGCTGTATTGGCCTCTCCCCAGGTGCGCTGGTTGAGCGGACCTTCGAATTCACTTTCAAAATAGCGAATGTTCTCCCGCACTGCTGCAAGCAGGAACGACTCCCAACTGTCGAAACCGGCAGGCAACATGTGTTCGGGCCTTTCGGTGACCAGCAGCCATAACGCCGCTTCAAACTGATTACTCCGGTGCAAGCTGATATCCTCGCCGTAGATCGCGCGCACCGGTGCCATCAGCGCGTGGAATATGCGTTTCTCTACTTCCAGCCGGAACGCACGAACCAGCCGATAGCCGACGGACTCCGGCGCTGCCCGTGGAATCCAGCCTTCGACAAGCCGGCGGTATTCCTCCAGCCCGGCATCGCCAGCGACGACTTCGTCTTCCAGCACCTCGATTAACAAATCACGCCAGGGCGCCAGGAACAATGCGCGGTCATCGTACTGGATCGCCAGCATGTCTGCCGGCTCGAAAGTCGTTTTCGCCATCAGCGCATCGCGAATCTGGCTTGCCCGTGCACCAAGGTCATACCCGCCGTCGCCGACAATTTCCAGCGCTTTGGCATCGACAACGCGCGCATTCGCAGTCCATATGCGACCGCTGTCAGGGTTGATGATCCGGGGGTATTCATCAGCCGGTAACCAGTCCAGCCAGCCATGCGCATCACTCCAGTCTGCAGGCCGTTTCGTGTTCAAGCCGTTTTTTCGTGGAATCCTTCCAGCGATGGTCCAGGCGATGTTGCCGTCGACATCGCCAGCTACAAAATTCTGTGGTGGTATCGACATCGTAGTGGCGATATCAACCGCTTCAAACACCGAGGACGCCGTCTCGAGTTCAACCAGTCGAAAATTCACGCCGTCCGGTTTGTGCGCAATCCAACTCACAGCTATCTCGCCGTCAGGGTACTCGACATCGTCTAGGACTGGCCCCCAAATCGTCTCGCGAACCCGGTGCTTCACCGGCTCTGCACCGTTCACCCGGATGATTTCATCATACGACTCGAACACCTTTTCACCTTCCGGCGTGCGATAGGTGTTCGCTGTCGAACCGGGCACGATCAAAACAGCGTCGGACCAGTCGCCATAGCTGTTGGTGTAACCCCAGGCTACTCGTGCGTTACTGCCGGCCACGACGAACGGTGCGCCCGGCAAGGTGACACCGGTGATTTCGCGGCCTTCGTCGCCGGTAACGACCAGGCGCGCCTGGTAATAAATGTTGGGGACGTTCAGTCCCAGGTGCATGTCATTCGCAACGATGGCGTGACCGCTTTCGGTGAGTTTGCCGCTGACCACCCAGCTGTTGCTCCCGCTGAGGGGATCGCGGCCGATCTCCCTGGCCGGTGGCGCCTCAGCGGTGATGTGTCTCAGCGAATAGACGTCCGCCGCCGGTATCGGCGCCACGGGTGTGGGCCCACCCATCAGCGGCGCATCCCAGGGTGTGCCCTGCGGATACATCCAGTCGTATACCTCCGCCGGCAAGACACGGTGCGCAAAACCGCGGCGTACGTCTTTTGTGGCACGCTCGTCATTGAGTTCCAGATACATCGCATAAACCACGAGTACCGAGTCTTCGGGGCTCCACGGCCGCGGTTCGACGCCGAGCAGGAAGTACTCGAATGGTCTGGCACCCAAGGTTTCGAGTCCTGCGTTAACGCCGGCTGCGTAATGTCCGAGAATGCCCCGATCCCTCGACGACGCGCGCGCCAGCACGCGTTGCGCACGGGCACGGAATCGGTGGAAGCGTAGCCGCTTGTCTGCAGCCACCGCGCGCTCACCGAAGACCTCGGATAGCTCACCGGCAGCTTGTCGGCGGAGTAAATCCATCTGGAAGAAGCGGTCCTGCGCATGCGCGAAACCGGTCGCAAAAGCCAGATCATCACGATCCAAGGCGGTGATCGTGGGAATACCGTGTTCATCGCGTTCGATCAGGACAGACGCCGAAATGCCGGACACCACGACTTCGCCATCAAGCTGCGCCAGGCTGGCTCGCAGCCCCAGCCACACGACCAGGCTGGCGATGATGATCAGAGAGGCACCAACGATTGCAGCGGCTTTTAGCATAGGCTTCACGTCTGTCTGTCCCCTCCTCTACGGCCTCAGTGCTGGTTCATGCAGGAAATACACTAAGCATTTAACTGAATAATTCTTTGGTTTCCAAGCGCCTTTGTGTTTTTGGACGGATTTCAAGCCACTGGATCCCGGCCGTAAAGAATGCCAGGATGATGATTAAATGGAACAAGTGCCCTCCCGTTCCCCTCAAGTCGTTGCTCATTAGTCTGAACGTGCGAAATTGATCAACACGCTATAATCCTGCTCATGCTCCAGTTCAGCCATCTTTCTTTACGCCGCGGCCACCGTCTGCTGTTTGAAGATGCCGATTTCCAGATTTATCCGGCACAGAAGGTCGGCATCACCGGGGCCAACGGCTGCGGGAAGTCGAGTTTGTTCGCACTGATCCAGGGTGATTTGCACGCTGACAGCGGCGACTGCCTGTATCCCAAAGACTGGGTGGTTGCACACGTGGCGCAGGAGATGCCGGTGGGTGACCAAACAGCGATTGAATACGTGCTCGATGGCGACACCGAGCTGCGCCTTGTGGAATCGGCGCTGGCTGCTGCCGAGGGTCACAATGATGGCCTGCTGCTGGCCACGTTGCACGCCGAATACGAAACCATCGACGGTTACAGCGCCCGCAGCCGCGCCGGCCGGTTGATGAGCGGTCTGGGCTTTGACGCCGCAGATCAGAGCCGGGCGCTGAATTCGTTCTCCGGCGGCTGGCGTATGCGCCTGAATCTGGCCCGTGCGCTGATGTGTCGATCCGACCTGCTGCTGTTGGACGAGCCCACCAACCACCTCGACCTGGATGCGGTGATCTGGCTCGAGGGATGGCTGCGTAGCTACGCCGGCACATTGCTGCTGGTATCGCACGACCGTGATTTTCTCGACAGCGTCGCCAGCCATATCGCGCATATCGAGCAGCACCGTATCACACTTTATAGCGGCAACTATTCGGCATTCGAACACCTGCGCGCCGAGCGTCTCGCCGCCCAGCAATCAGCCTTCGAGCAGCAACAACGCGAAATTGCGCACATGCAAGCTTTCGTCGAGCGGTTCCGTGCAAAGGCGACCAAGGCACGGCAGGCACAGAGCCGGTTGAAAGCGCTACAACGCATGCAAACAATCGCAGCGGCACACGTGGATTCACCTTTCCAGTTCAGGTTGCGCGAGCCTGAGAAGCGACCACACACGCTGTTGCAGTTGCATTCGGTCGTGGCAGGCTATGGGGACGCCCCTGTTATCACCGGTACCGAGCTGAGCATTTTGCCCGGCGACCGTATCGGCTTGCTCGGCCGTAACGGTGCGGGTAAATCGACCTTGATCAGACTGCTGGCCGGTTCGATGGACGGTGGCTTGAAGCTGACACAGGGGGAACGCATCGAGCATAAAGACACGCGCATCGGCTACTTTGCCCAGCACCAGGTCGAGCAACTGCACCCGGAACACTCGCCGCTGGAGCATCTGCAGCAGCTCGATCCGAGAGCGCGTGAAGCCGACTTAAGAAATCATCTCGGTGGCTTTGGCTTCTCCAGCGAACGCGCGCTCGCACCGGTGGCGCCGTTGTCCGGCGGCGAGAAGTCCCGGCTGGTGCTGGCGATGCTGGTGTATCAGCGGCCTAACCTGCTGTTGCTGGATGAGCCTACCAATCATCTCGACCTCGAAATGCGCCAGGCGCTGGCGGTGGCATTGCAGGATTTCCGCGGTGCGATGGTGATCGTATCGCACGACCGCCACCTGCTGCGCGTTACCTGTGATCGGCTGATGTTGGTGCATGATACCCGTGTCGATGATTTTCCGTTGAGTCTGGATGAGTACCCCAAATGGCTGAGCGAACAGAGCTCGCAAGCGGCAGTAGACGCTACAGTCGCTGACGGCACCGACGCTGTGCGCACAAAGACGTTGGCCAGAAAAGACAGAAAAAGAATGGAGGCGGAACAGCGCAAACGTCTGCAGCCGTTGCGCAAACGTGTCGCACAAGCTGAAGCGAAACTGGACGTATTGCATAGCGCCCAGATCGAACTGGACAGGCGGCTTGCCGACCCCGAGATCTATAATGACGACAACAAACGCGAACTACAGGACTGCCTGCTCGAGAAAGCCGATTTGACGAGACAGTGCGAGGCGGTAGAAACCGAATGGATGCAGGCCAGCGAAGAGCTTGAAAAGTTGACCGCTGCACTGTCGGTGAGCTGAAAAAGGAAAAGCCCCTGCTCCGCTAACGCGTAACAGGGGCTTTGGACTTGGTCTCCAATTGGGTTAAAGACTCAACCCAACCTCAGAGCAATTTCCGGTGGGAGCGTTATGCTCAGGCCGTTTTGCGCTTTTTGGCGAAGCCGACCAGCATACCGAGACCACCGATCATCAGCCAGGCCGCGGCAGGTAGAGGGACCGCCTGGACTGTGGCGAGCTCATTGATGCCAGCGTGTTGCATCGTTTCCAGGTCAAAGTACAGCTCGTAAGACACCATGTCACCAATCAGGTGAGCGCCGTCGTCAAATCTCAGCGTATTTCCGATGATCTCAGAATTGAAAAATACCGGCGTGTCGTCGATGTCTTCCAACTCATTCTCCCAGCTAACCAGCACGTCACTGAGGTTGAGGTCGCCTAGGCCAGCGAACGAGAAACTGTAGCTCGACCAGTTCGACGCTGTGTCGTTGGTGACTTTGAATTCAAATTCGAACTCCGCCAGATCAGCAGCGGGAGCACCTTCCTGGTAGTCGATGGTAATCAACTTCTGCACGGAAGGAAGCGTAGCGCTGGTCCATGTCTCTGCGACCTCGAACTCCGTCGCAAGACCGTCTTCCACTTCGACGAATTGATCGACGATTTCGAAACCAGGATTATCAATCGTCTCCGTTATGTTGAGATGAATTGCGCTCGCCGGTAGCGCCACAAACAGTGCGGCAGGCGTCAACCAGCTAAGCTTTTTGGTAATATTTGACATGGTTATGTTCTCCCGAGACCATATGTTGGGTGCAGTTAGTAGTCAGACGAGTCAAATGCAATTACCATGCCAATTTAAAAAATCCTATACCTATCAACATCTTAAATTCTATTGCCAATATTATCGATTGCTTAAGTGTAAAGCTTGATAGACAAATAACGGCAAAAACACGTCAATTTGTGTAAAGCTTTCTTGACAAATTTTTTGCGCATACCCGGATCGACCCATCAAGATGAAATTGAAACAGAGACTCGACCCAGCTGCGCAGCTCAACGCGTCGCCCCGCCTTCATCGGAGCGGTAATAGATTATCCTTGCTTTGATTTTTCGTTCTCGGGCATCTAATGAATTGCGCCGAGCTTGTTGTCGTCGGAGCATTTTTGCTCGAAAATAATCATACTTGTAAAAGCAGTCGAAGATGCCAGCTGGTGATTTTTTCAACGCGAGAGTCAACAGGTCATTAATCTGGTCGACATCACGATGTGCGGTATTATCCGAAATATCTCGCCCCAAAACCAAGAGGTCCATCATGAATCCTAAACAGGCCGACAATATTCGCCAGACTGTCAGGCAAAGCTATACCGAAGTCGCCGAAGCCAGCAACAGCGGCGACTGCTGTGGCGAACAGGCGAGTTGCTGTGGCGTCAGTTCAGATGCAGCGATCAATACCCTGATTTCGACCCGGCTGGGTTACAGCGCAGCGGATACGCAGGCAGTCCCGGAAGGCGCCGACATGGGCCTGGGTTGCGGCAACCCGCGTGCAATCGCCAGCATCAAACTTGGAGAAACCGTGTTGGATCTGGGCAGCGGCGGCGGCTTCGACTGCTTCCTGGCCGCGGCCGAGACCGGTGATCGTGGCCACGTAATTGGCGTAGATATGACGCCCGCGATGATCAGCAAAGCGCGCATGAACGCAGTAAAAGGCAAGTACCAGAACGTCGAATTTCGCCTCGGCGAAATCGAAAATCTGCCGGTGGCCGATAACAGCGTCGACGTGATCATTTCCAATTGCGTGATCAACCTGTCACCGGACAAAAAGCGCGTACTGGACGAGGCCTACCGTGTGCTGAAGAGCGGCGGCCGACTCGCGATCTCCGATGTGGTCGCCGGCACCGAGATTCCGCAGCATATCCGTGACGATCTGCAGCTCTATTCCGGTTGCATGGCCGGGGCTTCGCTGGTCGACGAGCTCGAACGGATGCTCTCTGACAGCGGCTTCACGGCGATCAGCATCGCACCGAAGGACGAGTCGAAAGAATTCATCAAGGACTGGGCCCCCGGGCGCGGCGTCGAGGACTACGTTGTCTCGGCAACCATAGAAGCTGTGAAACCGAGCCGAATTTGCTGTGACTCTGGCTGCTGCTGACAAAAGCGGTAGCGGCCCAATCGCACTTACTTTAGACATATTCGTTCAATGCTGTCATCGCAAGGCACGAAGCACGAAATCTTCACGGAGAACGTAACGCACGAAGTGCGGCCGCAAAGAGATAACACATGGACGTGTTGTAATCTTGCTGAGTCCCGCGTCTTAGCAAGATTTCCACGTCGCTATCGCTCCTAGCAATGACGCAACTCCGATCGTTTCATGCTGACGTAAGTGGCATTCGAGTGGCGGCCCAATTGGGCCTTATGAATACAGGTTAGCCCGCAGTTCTCACCAGGATCACGGGAGCAGGCGCAGAAGTTCGTCCCCATTGCTCGCCGAATCATTCGGCTGATTTACACGCCTCACCTCTGGGCCCCGCTGTTACAGTCTGTTACAGAGCGTTACCTGCGTGAAAAGCAACTCGACGCGTATCTAATTATTCTGTAGTCGTGAACTGACACGGAGACAGACAATGAAAATTACCAAACGAACCATGACTTACCTGGCCGGCGGCGTTTTGTTGGCTTCGGCCGTCACCGCCTGCCATCACGGCATGCATTACGGGACCGCAGAAGAGCGCGGCGAGTGGGTGGTACAAAAAGTCAGCAGCGAGCTGGAGCTCAACGATACCCAGCAAGGCCGGTTGGCAGAAGTGAAAGACCAGTTCCTCGACGCGAGGCGTTTGATGAAGGCCAACCGGGAACAGCATCGTGCCGAGGTCCTAGCTATGCTGAGCCAACCGACATTCGACCGTGACAAGGCCAACGCGATGGTTGGCCAGCAGATCGAGACGGTCAACACGCGGGCACCTGTAGTGATCGATGCGATCGGCAACTTCTGGGAAAGCCTCGACGCAGACCAGCGGGCCGAGTTGCGCGAGTTCATCGAGGACAAGATGGAGCACTATCAAAGCGCTCGTCGCTGGCACTGAGAAGTCCAACCCGCAGCAACATGAGCGTTTAGGGTCAGCGGGTACACGTCAGTGTGCCCGCTGAGTTCTTCACCTGCATGACATCGATAAAACGGTTAAAGTTGGCGGCTATGCACCGTATACTGCTGATCGATGACGATGTGAAGCTAGCCTCGCTGCTGAGCGAGTACTTCCTCCAGTTCGATTTCGAATTACACAGTGCAACCGCCCCGAGTGATGCCCTGGCACTGCTTGCGCGAGAAGCCTTTGAGCTCGTCATACTCGATATCATGCTACCAGAAATGGATGGTTTCGAAGTCTGCAAGTCCATTCGCAGACATAGTGATATCCCAATTATTATGCTGACGGCACGTAGCGACGTCATGGATCGTATCGTCGGGCTCGAGCTCGGTGCCGATGACTACTTGCCCAAGCCTTTCGAACCCCGTGAGCTAGTGGCGCGGATGCAGGGTGTTCTCAAACGCGCACTGAAGGCAGGAGCAGATCCACATCATCAGACGGTGCTGATCTTCGATAACTTGCGGATCGATAGCCACAAACGCCGCGTGCTGCTCGATGATGTCGACGTGAAACTCAGCGCGATGGAATATCAGTTGCTGTTGCTGTTCGCGCAGGCGCCGCACAAGACCTTCTCGCGCGATGAATTGCT